>JAQTQF010000245.1 GCA_028712345.1 Phycisphaerae bacterium
CTTAATTTTGTGGTATTCGATTCCGGCAGTTCAAGAACGACACGAAAACCAAGATTTTTTCTGTCGGCGCCAGACATCCACGCTTTCCGATCCGCTGAACGCAGTAAAGCAGGGTCATCTTTCCAGGAACCACCGCGGATGATATGTCTCTTTCCGCCTGATGGCCCCTTCGGGTCGACCATATCTCCATTATCATAATACTTATTATCATATCGATCGCTGCACCATTCCCAGACATTGCCGTGCATATCATACAATCCGAACGCATTTGGCCGATAGCTTCCCACTGCCGTAGTCATACCGATATATATCCCCTTGATGCCTGTTCCGTACACACCTCTACAATCATAATTTGCCTGCGTATCGTTTATGGTTTGGCCGGTATAAAATGGCGTATTTGTCCCAGCCCTGCACGCGTATTCCCATTCCGCTTCTGTCGGCAGTCTGAATTTCAAACCGAATTTATTAGACAGATTATTGACAAAAGAGTTCACCTCCGTCCAGTCAACATTTTCAGCAGGAAGACTATCTCCCTGAAATTTACACTCTTTCTGTGTTCGCACTATTATATTATATTGAGCCTGTGTAACTTCGTATTTACCCATATAGAAAGGGTTGCTGATTTTGACCCAATGTAACGGCCGCTCATCCGACTGGCTGCTTTCTTCAGAACTCGGCGATCCCATATGAAATTCGCCTGCGGGTATAAGAGCAAACTGTATGCCGACATTATTATCGAGTTTAATCTCCATTTCCGGGGGCAAATTCAGGCTGGACGCTGTAATTTTTTGCAGAAACTCGGCATCGGCCGGACTAGCTGGATTCCTTTGCCCGGAATTACAAAATCCCTGTTGGCAGTAACCGGCAACGAACACCGCGCACAAGACGACTGCCAACTTTTTAACCATACCAAGCTCTCCTTTTATCAACTACTTTATTCAATATCCATCACAACTCTAAAACCGATAGTCGGTTGGTTCGCCTTTTCCCTGCGGTTATTTCTGTCTGCACTTCGGCATTTATAAGCCTTTTCGTTCCAGGCTCCGCCTCTGATTACCCGTCCGCCGCCCTGTGCAGACCCCTTGGGGTCCATTAACGGCGTTACTTTGTAGTAGTCATCGTCGTAAAAATCACTGCACCATTCCCATACATTGCCGTGCATATCATACAGCCCAAACGCATTAGGCTGATAAGAGCCGACTTCAGATGTTCGTTTGAGTTCTTCGCCTATAATGCCGTTAGCGTAAGGTTTTGTTGCATCGTAATTTGCAAAATCAGAATCTATCGTAGTTCCTGTATTGAACGCTGTCTTTGTTCCCGCCCTGCACGCATATTCCCACTCCGCCTCAGTAGGCAGTCTGAATTTCAGGCCTGTCTTGTCGGATAACTTCTTCAAAAATCGGCAGGCTTCATACCAGTTAACATTATCGACAGGCAGTTTATCCCCGCCAAATTTGCTGGGATTATCGCCCATTATAATCCTGTATTGCAGTTGGGTTACCTCAAATTTCCCGATATAAAATGCTTTTGTCAGTTTGATACGATGCTGAGCCTCATCGGAATCTCTTTTTATTTCATCCATCGGCGAACCCATATCAAACTGGCCTGCCGGGATATATACGAGCGTAATATTTACTTCATTTCCGAGGTCGATTGTTTTTTCAATCGACAAACCGGCATCTGCTGCTGCTTTTTTCTGCTGCTGAGCTATGTTTGGCTCCTGATTTTTTTCCACTTCTTTAGCCGTCACAAAAGCAATCGCAATCAGCAGAATCATTAATGCAGTGATTGTTTTCTTCATAATACGATTCCCTTCAAAAAATAGACTTTTTTCTCTTCGATTGGGAAAATTATATCCCCTTGCATTTGTAAACTCAAAGATTTTGTCTGGAAATTCAATTTATTGGCTATGCAAAACCCGTCCTCTCATTTGCCATTGACCACATAAACGCAAATTTCCGCTTCTGGCCGCCCCCTTTAGAAGCCGTAACTTAGCACCAAAAATCAACTTAAGTCTATCACTGACCATATATTATCGGTCCATCTTTTCACGCCGGCCTAAGTGCCGGATTGCAGAGATAAATACGAATGTCGACAGTTTGACTAAAGTTTAGCACAGATAATGATTTGCAATTGGTTCAAAATTGCATTATTTATTAAATTTCGTACTGATTTGCTTTACGGCGGGTAGTATCTGTAGCAAATGTTTTCATAATATGTTATAATTTTGAGCCTGTAAATTTCGGGTTGATTTGTAACCCCTTGTAATCGGTTTTGCGAAAATTTGGAGTAGCTGAAAAATGTCGGCACCAAAGCCCGTATGGGCAATTGATATTGGAAATAATTCACTCAAGGCTCTGCGACTTGTCCAGGGCCAAGACAAGATTGAAGTAATCGGGCTCGATTATATTGAGCTCCCAAAAGTTCTGTCCGCAGAGGGAGTTACAGAGGAAGAAAAAGAACAGATTATTCAGGCCTCTCTAAACACATTTGCCGGAAGAAACGAACTGTCAAAAAACCTGGTCGCAATTTCAGTTCCGGGTCAGACAAGTTTCGCAAGATTTATAAAACTGCCGCCGGTAGAGCCGAAACGGGTACCGGAAATCGTTAAATTCGAGGCTATCCAGCAGATACCATTCGACATCAATGAAGTCGAATGGGACTGGCAGCTTATGGAAAAACCTGACAGTCCTGATACCGAAGTCGGCATCTTCGCCATAAAAAACGAGCTTGTCGGAAAATATCTCGAACATTTCTCCGCTGAAAACCTCAGAATCAGCATTGTGCAGATGGCACCGATAGCTTTGTATAACTATGCCCATTTCGACAGAAGCGACCTCGATGATGCAGAAAAAAAAGCTGTTGTCATACTCGATATGGGTGCAGACAATACCAACCTCGTTATCTGTACAAAAGCAAGCGTCTGGCAAAGATGCATCCCTCTGGGCGGAAACAACTTTACAAAAGCAATATCCGACGCTTTTAAGCTCAACTTTGAAAAGGCCGAAAAACTTAAACGCAGCGCACCTATGAGTAAGTACGCAAGACAGATATTTCACGCAATGAAACCTGTCTTTACCGATTTCGGCGCTGAGGTTCAGCGTTCTCTGGGCTACTATAGCAACAGTCACAAAGGCACGGCATTTGCCAGAATCATCCTGCTCGGAGGCGGCTTCAAAATGCAGGGTCTCAACAAATATCTCCAGCAGACCACTCAGCTCCTCGCCGTAAGACCTGACACCTTCGAAAAACTTGCTCCGTCAGCGGATATATCCAGTGCCAAACTTCACG
>JAQTQF010000246.1 GCA_028712345.1 Phycisphaerae bacterium
GAATGCGCCTTCGGCGGATTGGAAAAACGCAGTTCTGTAGCCGGCAGTTTTGAGAATGGTTGCGATGCTTTGATAATTTTTTTCTTGTACCGCCGCTTCAATGTAGTCCTGACTTGTCGAAGGATAGAGGCCGGTGTGTATTGCGAACAGGGCCTTTGTTGTGTGTGTGGCAACGGTTCGGCAGTTAGTAAACGCGAATCCTCTTCTCGCCATTTTGCTCAGAAACGGGACATTTGCACCATTGTGATTAAAAATTTTTGCCTGCCCCGGCGAGATACTTTCGAGCACAACGATAACAACATTATATTTCCCCGCATACTTGTCGGTTCGCAGGGGAAGCGGTTTTTCATATGCCGGCAATGCTGTTCTAATCTTCTCGGCGGAGTTTCCATTATTTTTGTTTTTTCGACCATTGACAAATATCGACTTAACTGCCTTAAACTGACTGTTGTACCGCAGTTCGGCGAATATTTTAGAATCGGTATTGAGTTGCGATATTTTTGCTGTTACTCCTGAGATTAGCAGCAAAATAACATAAACGGCAAGTCTTATCTGTATATGTTTTTTTGTGAGTTGAGGCATAGCAGGTTTTATCAGGACGCTGAAGAAAAATGTCAGCGCAATGCCGCTTGGAACAAGCAGTGCCGCGGCGATTAAAGGTTTGCCTGCCAGATGATTTCCGATGATGGCAAATCGTCCGAGCGGGTCGAAAAACAGCGGTGCAAGCACGGCCGGCAGAACCTGGGTTCCGGTGGCAATCAGCCAGCCGGCATTTATTACCGACCAGGTGCAGATAAGAGCGGCAAAGATGAAAGAGCTCCTTGCAGCCCAGTTTTTCTGCCAAAAGAAACAAACAAGCGAGCAAAGCAGCTCGGCTCCGAGGAGCACGGGAATATCGGCAACAATCCAGCCGGGATACAGGTCAACTCTGCCAAGGTGAATCGCCCAGTAGAGTTTCGCCAGGAGTGTGCAGACAAGTGCACCGGCGATGATAATACTCGCCGCCCAGATTTTGCAAAAAGCATAAATCCTTTTAAGCTTATCGGTCATGTTCACGAGATTATAACATTGGTGCCCATTGCTTGCAAAAAACAAATACAGTCTTGATAAATCTTCGCCAACCGTATAAATAATGATAAAAAAGGAATCAAATGGCAAAAAGACTGGTAATTCTGTCCGGCCCATCTTGCGTAGGCAAGAGTCCGTTGACCGAAGCGGTTAAAAAGTTCCGGCCCAATGTAAAATTCGTACAGGTCGCGGTAATCAAAAGCAAAGAGTCTCGCTACAACAGGCCTCGGCCAGATGAGCATATCGTCTGGGATAATCCGGACTGCTGGCGGACGATGGAGCAGATTGAAGAATTGAAAAACAATCCTCGATATATTGTGGATTATTGTCACGGATTTGCTCAGGTTATCGATTTGGATAAAATTATTCAGTCGCCGACCGAAGTAGTTCTGATGGAATCGTATTATACGATGGCTGAAAAAATCGTGAAATCAGATTACCTTGCCGGCGTGGAAATAAAAACGGTTTTTTTGTCTCCGCTGGGACAAGATGAGATAACGGTTCTTGGCGATGTAAATTTTACCATTAAGGTGCTGATGATGTTTAAGCAATACCAGAGGGCGGAATTTCATGGCAGGGCGATAGATAAAATCTGGCTTGCTGATATGCGGCATCGTGTTGATGATGCGATTAATGAACTCCGGTTCGCCTGCAATTATAATTATGTTATCGTCAATCACGACGGCGAGGGGTCGCCGAGTTGGCGCCGAAAAACAGATGGGACATTTATCGACCTGCCGGTGAGCGATGCGAAAAAAGCGACCGAATCTTTGGCCGATATTCTTGCCGGCAAAAATCCCGCAGATACCGAGCATTGGCCGGGCAATTTGATAAAATTATAAATCAGTATCCTGCTCAATACGGATTCTCACATTGTCGCTTCGGTCGGCAGGGTCGTCGTCAAACGCGTCGGTTTTGCCTGATGCAAAATAGACTCTGGCGGCGTTTGCACAGCAGCCTATGCCGACGGCGATAAAAATCGCAGCGGCGATGAAGGCAAAAATTTCCTTGAGCACCCAGACCAATGTGCCGAAACCGATAAGCAGCAGGCCGATAACAAATAAACCCTTTGCAAAGCCCCTCGATATCTGACTGAACGAATTGGAATAAAATCTAAAAGACATTTCTGTATTGTAGTCTCCAAATTGTCAGGATACAAAGAAAAAATGCAGCTCCACCTTTCGGCGAAACTGCATTCTGTATTCTGAGTTCAGTATTCTATTTTCTGGTTTAATACATTCCGCCACCCTGCGGCATAGCAGGGGCGTCCTTCTTTTCAGGTATCTCACTGACGATAGCATCTGTTGTCAGCAGCAGCGAAGCGATTGAAGCTCCATTTTGGAGAGCAGTTCGTTCGACTTTTGTCGGAACGATAACGCCAAACTCAATCATATTGCCGTATTCTTTTCTCAAAGCGTCGTACCCGAAGTTGACATCGGTGCTTTCCATAACTTTCTGGGCGACGATTGAGCCGTCAAGGCCTGCGTTTGTCGCGATTTGCTTAATCGGAGCGACGACAGCTCTTTTAACGATTTCGATACCTACTCTTTCATCGTCTTTTGCCTTTATCTTATCGAGAGCCTTGAGAGTCCGCAATAAAGCAACGCCTCCGCCCGGCAGAATACCTTCTTCGACAGCGGCTCTTGAAGCGTGCAGAGCGTCTTCGACTCGTGCCTTTTTCTCTTTCATCTCAGCTTCTGTTGCGGCCCCGACATTAATTTGGGCAACACCGCCGCTGAGTTTGGCCAATCTTTCCTGAAGTTTTTCGATATCGTAGTCGCTTGTCGTGCCTTCGATTTCCTTTTTAATCTGTTCAATTCTGCCTTTGATGGCAGCAGTTGTGCCTGCGCCTTCGACGATGGTAGTATTTTCCTTGTCGATAGTAACCCGTTTTGCCTGGCCGAGCTGAGCCAGTTCGATTTTTTCAAGCTGAATGCCGAGGTCTTCAAAAATAGGTTCTCCGCCTGTAAGAACACCGAGGTCGCCGAGCATAGCTTTTCTTCTGTCGCCGAAGCCCGGAGCTTTAACCGCTGCGCACTGCAGAACGCCGCGGAGTTTGTTGACCACCAGTGTGGCAAGAGCTTCGCCTTCGACATCTTCAGCGATAATCAGCAGAGGCCGGCCTTGTTTGGCGATTTTTTCAAGTATCGGCACCAGTGATTTTATCGAATTGATTTTCTTTTCGTGAATGAGGATGTACGGTTTTTCAAGTACGCAG
>JAQTQF010000247.1 GCA_028712345.1 Phycisphaerae bacterium
TTCCAAGTTCCAGAAGAAAAAATTCTGGTCTATGTTCCAAACAGCTCCCTCATCAAGATTTATCCGCGTTATCCAGTTCGCGTTGTCGTCTTCGATTTCATCAAGTTTAAGGAACGCAACTTGTCCGTTGTATAAATCAAAATGAATCGCCAAAGTGTGAACCCCGTCGTCTTGAAAAACCCGTTTCGCTTCGCGAACTTTATGTTGTTTAATATCGTTTATTCCGGTAAAGCCGGATTGCATTTCTATTCTAACTTTTTCTTTGTTGTTTAATCTTATTTCCAAATCGGCTTTCGGGGTTCGCTTAAAAGTTTCTACGCTTTTTAAATCATCGTCGCCGATAAGGTCTATGTTTGAAGTATCAACGCCAAAAATTAATCCGAGAGCTTTCAAGAAATAATTTGACACCACATAGCCTCTCAACCAGGAAAAATAAACTTGTTCCGGTCTTCTGCCCTGATTGTTAAGTATCGGCAAAATGTCGCTATTTTTCATTATTTCGAATGTTCGGTCTATATGTTCCTTTTTGAAATTGGCTAAGTTGTCAATTTTTATTTCGTCAACGACGATACCGTTTACTTTATCGACGATATCGTAAAGCCGTTTGTTTAAGAGTGTTATGTAATTAAAATCAACGGTTGGCGTAATGTCTTTTGCCCCAAAGAAGTTTTTAACATCGGCTTGATTGGTGAAACCCAATTTTTGTCGATATTGCCTGAAATATTCTGCTGTTATTGTGATTTGTCTTGGCATAATTTATGTTAGGTAATTATAAATCGGTTAAAACAACTTTACAAGCTAATGTTTTATGAGTTCCATAATTTTGTTTACTGTCTGCTCGAGCGTCAGGGTCGTATTATCTATTATAACGGCGTCTTTGGCGGGTACAAGCGGGGCGGTGCTTCTGTTTCGGTCAGAGTCATCTCTTTTTTCAATATCCTGCTGAAGTTTGCCCGCATCAACTTTGATACCTTTTTGGGCGAGTTCATCAGCCCGCCTTTTTGTCCGCTTGGCGGCATCGGCGGTCAGGAAGAATTTATAATCGGCGTTCGGAAATACAACCGTTCCCTGGTCTCTGCCTTCGGTTACGATTTTCCTCTGTTCGGATGCGAGTTGTCTCTGCATTTTTACCAGTCTTTGTCGCAGAGAAGGTGCCGAGGCGATAAAATGCACATTATCGGTAATATTTGTATCTCTTATTTGTTCGGTAACATCCGTATCGTTTATTTTCACTGTCATCTGGTTGCCGGTGATTTGGAATTTGAAATTTGTTGCGTCGATTATTTTTTCCAGAGCGGCAATATCGTCGAGTTTGCACCCGCTCTGCATAGCCGTCAGCGTTGCGGCTCTATACATTGCACCGGTATCGAGAAAAGCGGCGTCGAGCTTTTGAGCAAGTTTTTTAGCCGTCGAGCTTTTTCCGACTCCTGCCGGTCCGTCAATCGTTATTATAAGGTTAGCCATTTATTTCGTAACTCTGATTACCACCATACTTGTATCGTCAACCTGCCGGGCAAGGCCGATGAACCTTCTTCTAAAGCCGAGGATGTCGCTTACGATTTCTTCGGCGGTTCCATCGGAGTATTGCCTGAAAGTTTTGTACAAATTCTGGAGGCCCCAGATTTTGCCGTCGAAGTTAACCGCGTCAATCAGTCCGTCGGTATAGAATAGCAATTTGTCATCCGTGTTAAGTTTTATTGTCTCGATATCATAGACGGCTTCTTTCATAACGCCGAGAACAAGTCCGCCTTTTTTCAGTTCTTTTATTTTGCCGTCTCTGCACAAAAGTCCCGGCTCGTGTCCGCAACTGCAGTATGTTATGGTTTTATCCTTTGTGTTGATAATCGCATAGAACAGAGTTATAAACTCTCCGTCTCTGCATTCGTCGCAGGCGGTATTGTTTAGCTTCTGAATGATTTCCGCCATAGAGTGCCTTTTGTGTCCGCCGTCGGCATAAGCGCGAAGCATACCCCTGAACGAACTCATCATCAGCGCAGCGGGAATTCCCTTTCCGATTACATCGGCGATGGCGACGGCGATGTTGTCGGGGTCGAGTTTTATAAAGTCGTATAAATCGCCGCCGATGCCGAAGCAGGGTTTATAGGCAGCGGCGATATCGAGGTGCGGCATCTTCGGTGCCGATTCGGGTATCATTCGCCTCTGGATAATTCCCGCCAGTTTCATTTGTTGGGCAACCTGAGCTCCCTGAACGGCTCTGGCGTAATATTTTGCGTTTGTAATAGCCACCGCGCACTGGGAAGCGACGGACCTTGCCAGCGATATATCGTTCTGCGTAAAGCCGCCCGCCTTCGGTCTGTAAAGCCGCAGTACTCCGATGGGTTTGTCCCTGAACTGCATTTTGACCGTAAGCTGGCTGACAATACCTTCCTTTTTGGAGGCCTCTTTATATTTAACTCTTGCATCGGCCCTCATATCGTCGATTATAACGGCCTCGCCCGCGAACGCTGCTTTAATAACAGGGTCCTCTTTGGTAACGGGGCCTTTGTTACGGTAGTCTTCGCTCAGACCGAAAGTGCTTCGCATATTCAGATTACCGCTTTCGTCGTCTAAAAGCCTGATTGAGCAGGCCGAGGATTCTGTTATTTCGACGGCGGCTCTGGCCAACCTGTCCAGAACCTCGCCGAGCGCGAAACCGCCGGCTACCAGCGTGGTCATCTGGAAGAGCTGTTCTTCTCTTTTTGTAATTTTTTTGAGTATTTTCACGATATTGCTGCTTCAATAAACCGGATATTTTAGAGTTTGTTATTATAACCGAATTAAAATAATTTTAAATTGTCAATATTTTATTATTTTTTAATTTTCCCCGGAGGAATCTATGCGGATTAGTATAGGGACTAAACGGCAGTTGCCAAAAAAGGCGGGGCGTATTATACTTATGTAAAAGGAAAAAACAATGGTTCAAATTGCAAAACATATTTTTTTTAGCGGATATGTCCAGGGCGTCGGCTTCCGCTTTACCGCTAACAGCATAGCAAATCGCTATGAACTGACAGGGTTTGTCCGCAATGCTCCCGACGGCAGGGTTGAAATGCTCCTTCAGGGCGATGAAAAGGATATCGAAGACTGCATTGGCGACCTGCAGGAGACTTTTGAGGTGAGAGATGTTCAGTGGCAGCAAGTGCCTGTTAACTCTTCTTATGAGGATTTTAGGATAACTTTTTAAAAATTTTATTCCGCTGAAATAGTTTTTCTTCTTTGCTGCTTGGCCATACTTTTTAATTTCTTCTGTTTAAGTCTTTTTTCGACGGATGATATG
>JAQTQF010000248.1 GCA_028712345.1 Phycisphaerae bacterium
TCTGCCCAAAATAGGCACAAGGCTGATAAGCAGAAAGACAACCGTTTTGAATCGAGAAGCAATGAGTTTTTTAAAACCTTTTTCATCGATGACATTTTCCGTTTTGAATCCGATAACGGAGCTGTCGAGCATTGTTGACCACAATTTTCCGCTGTAAAGCAGCCGAATATGATTATGCGTAATGTCGGGGACTGAATTTCTGTAAATATCATCGGCCTCGACGAGCGTCTCGAACATCTGCCGCATATCGCCGAAATGCTCGGCATTGTCGTCAATGAATTTTCGCAGGGTATTGAGATTCCCCCTGTCGAACTGCACCAGCGAGCCGCGTCCGATGCCCTGAAAGATTAATTTTATATCTCCCGGACTCATCGGCAGAATCGGCAAGAGTGCCAGACCTGCTCTGAAATCTACCGCTACGAGACCTTTTTCCGGCTCATTTTTAGTTTCCAGTCTCTTGAGACAGTTTGGCTGGCTTTTCAGGGTTGTCCATTCGTATTGACGGGCAAATTCGTGCGCTCCGACCTGATGCAGAAGCTCGACGAACCGGCGCATAAAAATAAACTTTGTTCTGTATTCCGGCGATCCGAGCCTGTCGGTATTGACTTTTTTCCCTCTCCGCCATTTTTTAAGCAATCCGATATGGTCATCAACTTCCAGCCGCCATGTCCTGCCGGAAATCCATTCGCTCAACTCGCCGCAGCTTCCCATATTGCTATCGACGAAAGTTCCGTAAATATCGACGACCGAGTTTTCATTGCCGAATTTTAGCTTTGCCGCTCTGCGAATAAATTTCTGCCAAATCGCCCCGGCCTTTGCCGCTGTCGGGTTGACCTGAAGCTGAAACCTGCCGCCGAAACCGATTCGGTAAAGAACATTGCGGAACAATTTGCTGAAACCCGATGGCGGAATGAGGATTTTCATTGCACAGATTTTGCCGATGTGCAAATTCTGACAAAGTTCGGCACGGTCAATTTCGAGAATTCTTACCCGGTAAACTTGTCCGGCAAAGCCGCCGCCGATAAAACTTTCGATAACCAGTTTTACCCGAATCTTGTCGCCCAGGCCTATCGGCTCAAAATCATAGACCAGTTCATCGCCCGGCTCATACCGGCTGATATGCACGGGACGATAAAGACCAACCTGTTCAAAACGCGATTTCAAATCACGGCAAAATTCCGATGAATACTCAACTGCCATAGAACTCCAGATTTAAAATTGAAACTGCCGAAGATGATACAATATAAGGTAAGAATTTTCAAGAAGTTATATTACAAGGAATCTTTAAAAATGCAACTTGTCAATGCGAGTCCGCCGCAGGCGGACGAAGCAATCTCGTTTTTGTCCGCTCAGGGATGGCTTACGCCAAGGTAATAATGAAGATTGCTTCGTCGTCCCAAATTGTTGGGACTCCTCGCAATGACATTTTGAGAGCTATCTTACAGTATTAACGACCGGAAAAGCCACAGCGCTATGGCCGCATAAACGCCCGCCAGCAGGTCATCTGCTAAAATTCCGACCCCGCCGCCGAGTTTTTCTAATCTGCGTATCGGAGTCGGCTTTAAAATATCAAAAATCCTGAAAAAAACAAAAGCCGCTGCTGTCATAAGCGGAATTTTTTCCGTCATAAACACAATCGGCAAAAGAGTGATTGCCTGGCCTGCGAATTCGTCGATAACTACCCAGCCGGGGTCTTTTTTATTTGCAATTTTTTCAGCTTCACCGGCGAGCAATATGCACAGAATTGACGATACGATTATCATAGCCGCTAAAATCATTGATAATATGCAGCCGTTCGGCCAAATGGAATGGACGACGAGAAACAATCCGACCGGAAGCAGACTGCCCCATGTGCCGGGAGCTATCGGCAAAAAACCAAGCCCGAAACAGGAGAGAATTAATTTTTTCATGTCGGCAATTATACTATTAAAAAATCCTTGTCGCAACGGTGTTTTTACTGCTACTATATATCAACAAACGACTAATTTATAAGGAAGTCAAAATGACAAATATAGTTCTCTATTTGCTCGTGGGTTTAATAGCAGGTCTGTTCAGCGGACTGATAGGTATAGGCGGGGCGACAATTATGATACCGGCACTTGTGCTGCTGTTCGGCCTGTCCCAGCATATGGCACAAGGCACAACCCTTGCGATGATGGTTCCGCCGATTGGAATACTGGCGGCCTGGACATATTACAAGGCCGGTTTTGTGGATTTTAAAATTGCCGCATTCCTCTGTCTGGGGTTTTTTATTGGCGGGCTTTTAGGTGC
Source organism: Phycisphaerae bacterium (assembly GCA_028712345.1). GTDB lineage: Bacteria > Planctomycetota > Phycisphaerae > Sedimentisphaerales > UBA12454 > GWC2-45-44. The sequence continues at coordinate 2,272 of JAQTQF010000248.1, forward strand.
AAAATTTGCGATAGGCATACCGGGACATATACTTAAAAAACTGTTCGGAATCTTTCTGCTGATTATATCACTGAGAATGATTTTCTTCAAATAGCGGTTATTTAGTCCTGTCGGTTATAACAGGACTAAACAACCGCCTTATTTGTTAAAGCACAATTATGCTTCTGCTTCGACAAACTCTTCGGAGTCTGTATAAGATTCAGCCCTTCTGCCGAACGATAATAGTATTTTTCCCGTGATGTAGCCTGTTACTATTGCTATCACGATTGATATGCCAATGCCTTTTAGCTGTGCGGCCTTATCAATTCCGCCAATAACGAATACCGCCGCGATACCGCCCATCAATCCCGGCCAGCCGTGCAGATTGAGAACTCCGCAGGTATCTACGCTCTTTATTATTTTCTGAACTCTGCTCTGAATAACGGCAAAGCCGAATACCGAAAGCACGCCGCTTAATATCCCGATAACGAATGCGGTCGGATGACTTGCGCCGTCGCAGGTAGAGCCGATTGCCACACCGCCGGCCAATGAAGCGTTAGCTACATCGGCGATGGATATTTTGCCTCTCCGTAAAATTATCGAGGCGAAATAAGTGGCTATCGTAGCGCCGCAAAGCGCCAAAACGACATTGACGATTGTATGCGGAATTTGCGCCGGCGCCACAAGCGCCGCGCAAAAACTCGGCCAGAACAGCCACAAAACCATACTTCCGAGCATTGAAAAACGGTCGCTGGCGGCATCGGATTCTATCGGTTCATCACATTCTTTTTGGCAAGTCATTGCTTTGAGAATGCCAAGTCCGAAAATCGCGCCGAATGCGTGAATCACAATCGAGCCGCCCGTATCCACAAAGCCGCCCTTAAGAATCCCGAACCCGCCGCCCAAAACTATCCATTCATTCAGCATATAGCACAGTATAAAAAATACGCCTAACACAATATACTGAATCATCTTTAATCTTCCAAGTACGGCACCGGCGCATATTAAAAG
>JAQTQF010000249.1 GCA_028712345.1 Phycisphaerae bacterium
CACGGGTGATTGAGTCAATATCGATGTCCGGCTTTGCTTTTATTGCCTGTTTGAGAACTTTTGCGCGGTCTCGTTTTGACATTTTTCCGCCTGATTCGTTTACGGTAACAGGCAGGTGCGCGTAAAGGGGCGTTTTAAAGCCGAGCGATTTTTGCAGCATAATGTGGCCGGGCGTATTGGTCAAATGTTCCTGCCCTCTGATAACGCAGTCAACACCCATCAATTCGTCATCGACAACGCAGGCAAAATGATATGTCGGGAAGCTGTCGCTTTTTTGAATAATAAAATCGCTTATCTGGCTGCCGTCAAATTTGACTTCGCCGCGAATGGTGTCGCTAACAATAATTTCTTCGTCGCCGAGACAGAAACGCACAACAACCGATTTGCCTTCGGCGCGAGCGGCGGCGGCTTGTGCGGGGTCTGGAAATTTTTCTGGCCTGCGATATATAAAATTTTTCTTCTCGGCAGAGGCCTTCTGTCGCATCGCTTCAATCTCTTCGGCGGAGTCGAAACAATAATAGGCCTTGCCCTGCTCGATGAGCTGATTGATATATTTATCGTAGATATCGCGTCTCTGGGATTGATAGTAAGGCTCTGCCGGTCCGCCAACTTTGGGGCCGAAATCCCATTTCAGGCCGAGCCATTGCAAATCGGCCATCACCTGTTCGGCAGCAGTTGGACTGTTTCTGGATTGATCTGTATCTTCGATGCGCAGAATAAATTTACCGCCTGTTTTTCTGGCCCACAAAAGGTCGAACAGAGCTATTCTTGCTCCGCCAACATGCAGATAACCCGTCGGAGAAGGGGCAAATCTCGTTACCGCCATCAATTACCTTTCATAAATTTCTGAAGAAGCTGAATTTAAGTTAATAAACGAGTAAAGTCAAGGATGATTAGGGTTTATGGGCGGTATTGGGGTATTAGTTTACCGGTGGAGGCGCGGAGGCGGAATTTTAAATTTTTAATTTCAAATTTTCCTTTTATAATGACCACTGTAAGAAAAACACACTTTATTATTATACTTTTGTAATCTATGTCCAACAAAGGATTTATACATCTTCATCTTCATACGCAGTATTCGCTTCTCGATGGGGCGATTTCGCCGAAAAAACTCTTTGGCCGCTGCAAGCAAATGCAGATGGACTCCGTGGCAATTACCGACCATGGGAATATGTTCGGGGCAATCGATTTTTACCTGCAGGCTCGTTCAGCGGGAATCAAGCCAATTATCGGTTTGGAGGCGTATATTTCGCCGGATTCACGGTTCAACAGGCAAAAATCTTCCATATCTGATGCCGCCTATCATCTTATTCTGCTGGCAGAAAACAATACCGGGTACAAAAATCTGCTCAAACTGGCAAGCATCGGATACACTGAGGGGTTTTACTATAGGCCGAGGATTGATAAGGAAATTTTAGCCGAGCTTAATGAGGGGCTTATCTGCTCGACAGCGTGTCTGAAGGGTGAAGTTAATGCGGCTCTTGCGAAACAGGACGAGGCGGCAGCCAGAAAAGCGGTTGAGGATTACTTAAAGATTTTCGGTTCCGAGCGGTTTTATCTTGAGCTACAGGAACATCAACCGAGCGATTGTCCCTGGGTAAGAGATGCGATAATAGAGCTTGGGCGGAAGATGTCTCTGCCGCTGCTCGCGACGAATGATGCGCATTTTCTCGATGCCGACGATTATGAGGCACACGATGCGCTTACCTGCTTGAGTACGGGCAAGCGGGTGGCCGAAGAGGGCAGGATGGTTTATCCGAAGGATGTTTTCGTAAAATCGCCCGAGCAGATGCGAGAAATGTTCAAAGATGTTCCGATTGCTTGTGATAATACGCTGATAGTTGCGGAAAGATGCAATGTCGAAATCGACACCAAGAGCAGGCACGCACCAACATTTCATCCGCCGGACAAAACAACGCCGGAAAAATTTCTGACGAAATTATGTTACCAAGGCGCGAAAAAACGGTACGGGAAAATTACCGATGAGATAAAACAGCGGCTCGACCACGAACTGGAGGTTATCGAAAGCAAAGGTTTTTCGAGTTATTTCTTAATTGTTTGGGACTTTTGCAGATTCGCAGCGGAGAATAATATTCCAACCGGAGCAAGAGGCAGCGGCGTCGGGACGGTGGTCGGATATTGTTTAGGCTTGTGCAATGTCGACCCAATTCGGTATGACCTGCTGTTTGAGCGGTTTATGGATCCGCAGCGAAACGAAATGCCTGATATCGATATTGACATTTGTCAGGACGGCCGGGCAAAGATGCTCGAATATGTCCGCGGCAAATACGGTCATATCGCACAGATTATAACATTCGGAACAATGAAGGCCCGCGCGGTTATCCGCGATGTCTGTCGAGTGCTCGATGTTCCACTGGCCGAAGCGGACAGACTGGCGAAAATGGTGCCTGCAACTTTGGGAATTACTCTTGAAGATGCGATTAAGCAGGAGCCGGACCTTAAAAAGGCTTATACCGAAAATCCAATAACGAAAAAAGTTATTGAAATCGGCAAAAGACTCGAAGGTCTTACCCGCCACGCATCAGTTCACGCCTGCGGAGTGGTTATCGCCGATGAGCCATTGACGAATTTTGTTCCGCTGTACAAAGATTCCAAATCGGATGATGTCATTACGCAGTTTGAAGGTCCTTTGATAGATAAAATCGGTCTGCTGAAAATGGATTTTCTGGGTTTGCGAACGCTAAGCGTTATTCAGCGAACAATTGAGCTTGTCGAATCGGCTCATAATGTAAAAATCGATATAGACACAATTGATTTGACCGACGGCAAGGTCTTTGAGATTTTTTCATCCGGCAAAACAAAAGGAGTTTTCCAGTTCGAATCGGGCGGGATGCAGGATTTGCTTATGCGACTCAAGCCAGACCGCATCGAGGACCTTATCGCGGCAAACGCTTTGTATCGGCCGGGGCCGATGGCTCTTATTGGCGATTTCATCGACCGCAAGCACGGGGCGAAATGGGAAGTGCCGCACAAGATAATGAGGGAAGTGCTCGAAGAGACTTTCGGCATTATGGTTTATCAGGAACAGGTTATGCGTATCTGCAATCGTCTGGGCGATATACCGCTTCGGCAGGCATATACTCTCATTAAGGCGATAAGCAAGAAGCAGGCTTCAACAATTTCAAGGCAGAAAGAGCAATTCATTAAGGGCTGCAGGGAAAAAGGACTAAGCGAGAAAAAGGCCGATGAAATTTTCGAGCTTATCGAACGGTTCGCAGGTTACGGTTTTAATAAGAGC
>JAQTQF010000250.1 GCA_028712345.1 Phycisphaerae bacterium
TGTTCTGGCCGCCAAAAGAACGCTGAGGGCTAAAGGAATAAAAACTGATTTTTCCGCAGCGGATATGCGAAAAATCGCAAAGCAATTTTCCAAACTCTGGCTGGCGAGAAACAAGCGGTCAAGACTGAAAGATAATCTGCGATTATTTCATAAAGTTTGCAAAGGATAAGTTATGCGAATATGCGGCCTGATGAGCGGCACCTCTGCCGACGGCGTGGATGCGGCCATTATCGACATTAAAAAAGATAGAATTCGTCTGCTGGCGTTCGATACCTTTGCTTATCCTGCGGCAATGCGAAAAAACATTCTCGAACTCGGCGAACAGAAATTGTGCAGGGCTGGTGATGTCAGCGCCTTAAATTTTGAGATTGGCCGAGTTTTTGCCGAGGCGGTTATCAAACTTTGCGGGAAAAGTAAAATAAAACTGAACACAATCGACCTTATCGGCTCGCATGGACAGACCATTTATCACAATCCGAGGGGCAAAATCCCTTCAACTCTTCAAATCGGCGAACCGTCTATAATCGCCCACAGAACAGGCATTACGACCGCAGCGGATTTCCGGCCGAAAGATATGGCGGCAGGCGGACAGGGCGCCCCGCTTGTGCCTTTTGCCGACTATATGCTTTTTAAGCATAATACGAAAAATCGCGCGGTGCAGAATATCGGCGGAATCGCGAATGTAACTTTTCTGCCGGCAGGTGGCGGGCTTCAAGATGTTATCGCATTCGATACCGGGCCGGGGAATATGGTTATCGACCGAATTGTTTCGGTCATAAGCAAAGGAAAAATGAATTATGACAAGGGCGGAAAAATCGCAGCCGGCGGCAAAATAAATTCCAAACTGCTCGGCGAGATGCTGCGGCATCCGTATTTTCGCAAAACCCCGCCAAAAACTACGGGGCGGGAAATGTTCGGCGGCAAATTCTGCGACCTGTTTTATAAAAAGGCCAAGAGTAAATTAATGTCCGCCCAAGACATCGTTGCCACTGCCGCCGCTTTTACCGCAGCCAGCATCGCGCAGGCGTACCGTAAATTTCTTCCGAATATACCGGATGAGATAATACTATGCGGCGGCGGAGCGAAAAATAAACAGTTGATTAAACTTTTGCAGGATGACCTCGGCGAAACTATACTAACGACCGACGATTTTGGTATAAGCAGCGACGCGAAAGAGGCGGTTTCCTTTGCTATTCTGGCGTATGCGACTATAAAAGGCATTAAAAATAATGTCCCCGGCGCAACGGGAGCCGAAAAAGCGGAAATTCTTGGGAAAATAATATTAGTATGAGAAAAAAAACAAAAATACTTCCGACAACGGAAAAGCAGAACTCAAGAAGCGCGAATATTGACAGACTTTCAACGAGTCAAATCGTTAAACTTATTAACTCAGAAGACAAATTAGTCGCCCCTGCCGTCGGCAAAGAGAGAGAAAAAATTGCCGCGGCGGTCGATATGATAGTCGAGCGGTTTAAAAAAGGCGGACGATTATTTTACATCGGAGCCGGGACAAGCGGCAGGCTTGGCGTTTTGGACGCTTCGGAATGTCCGCCTACTTTCGGAGTAAGTCCCCTGCTCGTTCAGGGTATCATAGCGGGAGGAAAACGGGCATTGGTAAAGGCCGTCGAAGGAGCTGAAGATAAAATAAATGACGGTATCACGGCGATAAAAAAACATAAAATCACGAAAAACGATGTCGTCGTCGGAATCGCCGCCTGCGGACTTACGCCGTTTGTCCGGGCCGGGTTAAAACAGGCCGCGAAAACAGGAGCAGGCACTATTTTTGTCACCTGTGCCCGCCAGAACAGCAGGAACGCCCCCGCTCAAATAATTATCAATCCCATAGTCGGAGCGGAAATTGTTACAGGCTCGACCCGAATGAAGGCCGGGTCGGCGACAAAACTCGTTCTCAATACCATAACCACAACGGCTATGATAAAAATGGGCAAGGTTTACGGCAATCTGATGGTCGATTTAAAAGCAACAAATAATAAATTACGAAACAGGTCGGTCAGAATCGTACGACAGCTAACCGCTCTGTCCGAAACCAAAGCCGCCGGTCTGCTCAAAAAGGCAAACGGCAAAGTAAAGGCCGCTATTGTAATGCATTTTAGAAATGTCGATTTGTCTGGCGCCTTGAAAATTCTCGACAAATGCGAACAATCGCTGAGGAAAGCTGTAAGAAAATGAGTCCCGTTATATCTGTTTTCGATTTATATAACGCATTTTTTAATATGCTCTGTAGAAAACATGTAAAAACCGTCATTCTGAACGGAGCGAAGTGAAGAATCTCTTGTTAATGTCAAAACGAGATTCTTCCCCCTAAGGGGTCAGAATGACATCGGCGGAGGTTTTCTACGAAGCATTTTTAATATTGAAAAAACGATAACACCTTATACTTGTTTATCACAATTAAAAGAGGTCTAATGGGATGAGTGAAACTGTACCGGTGCAATACTTATCAGGGTATCTGAGCGGAATGGATTTATTAATTGTCGGCATCGCCGTATTTATCCTGTTTGTGATTTCCTATTTGTCCGGCCGGAAGGAAAATGATACAAACGATTTTTTTCTCGGCGGCAGAAAAATTCCTTCAATCGTTGCCTGTCTGTCTTTTGTCGCAACCGAGGTCAGCGCATTGACAATAGTCGGCGTGCCCGCAACGGCATACAGCGAAAACTGGGAATACCTTCAGTTTTTTATCGGTTCGGCCGCTGCGCGAATACTCGTGGCGTTTCTTTTCGTACCTGCATTCTACAAATATAACTGCACAAGCATTTACGAATTTCTGAAACATCGCTTCGGGCCGCAAACTCAATACGCAGGTTCGTTCTTTTTCTTCATCACCCGGCTTATCGCCTCCGGCGTAAGACTATACGCAGCCTGTTTGGGCATCGGGATTATTTTGGGCTGGAATCTGCCGCAAACGCTTTTGGTCTTCACGGCGGTAAGCATCGTCTTTATCGCTTTCGGCGGCATAAAAGCGGTCGTCTGGGCAGGAGCGTATCAGACGATTATATTTTTCTCCGCGGGAATCGCTCTGTTAATCTATCTTTATTTACATATCAGCGGCGGACTGGGTACTGCCTGGCAAATTGCAAATGACGCCGGGCGATTGAGCGTATTCAACTTTGACTTTAATCTCAACGACCCGACGACATTCTGGGCGGGAACGGCAAATGCTTTCTTTATCGGTTTGGCCGTGTTCGGTACCGACCAGGAACTTATGCAGAGAATTCTAACCGTCGAAACCAG
>JAQTQF010000251.1 GCA_028712345.1 Phycisphaerae bacterium
TAAACTTGTTTAAGTATCTGGCCGTTGCCGTAATAATATTTATTTGTTATAGAGCTATTAGCCGGGTCAATCTCCATAAGTATAGTAGGCAGTTTACCTGTAATGTCAACGACATATTTCCTGTTTTTTATATTACTACCGACGATGGAATCCTTACGGACCCTATTTCCCATCGGGTCATATTTGAGAGAGATTGAATCACCGCCGGTGTCTGCAAATTAAAAATTAGTATGATTTCCTCAAGTCCGCGAATCTGCCCCGGCGACAAATCGTTATCGAAAATAATCACATTGGCCTTACTGCTTTTCGCTCTCTGCCGGATATATTCAGCCTTTCCGCTCCCAATATAAGTCGCAGGATGAATGGTATTGACTTTCTGCTGAATCCTGTCAACGATTACCGCCCCTGCACTTTCGACCAGCGCTACCAGCTCAGCCAAATTGTCATAATATGTATTTCTGAACACCGCCCCGACGAGCAGCGCACGCTGCTGCCGGACAGCTATATTTTCACGAAATTTTTCCAAAAAGCCCTTACGCCTCCATAATTAGCGCCGTTTCTAAAAAGAAAGTCTCACATTTGTCATTCCCGCTGCTCTTGTCATTCCCGCGAAAGCGGGAATCCATTGAAAACAAAAAAACAGCCGCAGAAAACTTAAAGAAGAAAGTTTTGAGTTCTTAGTTTTAAGTGCTGAGTTTTGGTGTACGCTTTCAGTGGACAGCTATTTTAAACATCATCGGCCTAAAGGCCGATTCCTTAACTCAGAACTAAGGACTAAAAACTAAAAACTAAACTTCTTAGAAGTTTTAGGTCATTATAATACTTAACCGCCCGCAATTCAATTATAGTTTAATTCTTTAAAATTCGGTTAGCCCCGTCATCCCCGTATGACGGGTATCAGAGCCCAAGCGACAGTGCAGGGAGTTTTGTGTATTGGGGGTTTACCCGCCGTTAAACTCGGTTAGCCCTGCCAACACCTTGGCAGGGTCCGCTTGCCCCGTGAGATACTTTTGTTATCTCATCGGGGTCATTCCCGCGAAAGCGGGAATCCATTATTTATATTTAGCCGCCGGTTTTACCGGCGGTTTGTCATTGCATCGAAGAATCTCGGTTTTCCTTGCTTATCCGTATGTTATAGAATATACTTCTACCTGATAAAAAGAGGTTTTGAAAGGCAGAGTAAATGAGAAAACTAATTCTCGTATTGGCTTGCGCGATAATTGCCGGCTCTACTGTCGCAAATGCTGACGAAAAACTCGTGGATTTAGTAAAAAAAGTTAAGCCCAGTGTCGTTCTTATTTCGACTTTCGATAAGGACAACAAGCCAATCGGTCAGAGAAGCGGATTCTTCATAGATAACAAAGGCAGGCTTATCACGAACCATCATGTTGTCGAAGGCGCTTATTCAGCTACTATTAAAACTTCGACAGGCAAAGAATATCCGGTGCAGGGCATCGTTGCCAAAGACATCCAAGCTGATATTGTCAAACTTGTCGTGAACCAGCCGGATGCCAATATGACATTCTTAAACCTTAGTGCAAATGTGCCTTCTGAAGGTGAGAACATTTTTGTTATAGGCAATCCCCTCGGCCTTGAATCAACCGTATCAAGCGGCATCGTATCGGCAGTCAGAGATATTCCCGCCTTCGGCAAAATACTCCAGATAACCGCTCCTATTTCGCACGGCTCGAGTGGAAGTCCGGTTATAAACAGCAAAGGCGAGGTAATAGGCATTGCAACCCTTGTCGTAACAAAAGGCCAGAATCTCAATTTTGCGATTCCCAGCTACAAAATCATTACTCTCAAAGAAACTCCTAAAACCACCTTACTTGAATCATATAACACGATGATTACTGACTCAAACGATGCTCAATTTTCTTGTAATAAAGGATTAAAGGAATCATGGGTACAAGACCCCAATCGTGGAAATCTGGTGGAAATGAATAATTAGCTACAGGAAATCTGGGGGTTCTAAAAAGTGCGCACAGTAAAGACTTTACCCTATACCAACAGGAATGGTTTCTTAATTATCGGATTTAGTTTGTGTAATTATCATAAGACCACGAATGCCAATCCAAAAAAAAACAGCTGTAAATACCAAACTTATGACTTTGTAATCTACTTTAGAAAATTGTCCTCCAGAGACGACATATGCCATAAAACGCATAACAACTATAGCTACCCACATAAAATATGATATTTTACTCAGCCCCAAATTTTGCTTTATCATTGCAATAATATATGCACACAATAATCCAATAGTTACTAATACATCATAACCAAAATTATGACTTTCTGAGTAAATTGTTAATATTGCAAATATCACACTTAAAAAAACAAGGATTTTAGGAGCGGATATCAATTTAGTTTCTTTAACATTTTGCAGTTCAACATATGACAAGGAATTTTCAGGTAATCCCATCATACCTAATATCAATCCAGTTATGAGTAAAAAAACTAAAAACAAGAAAATGACATATCTTAACCACTCCGAATTATTCTGCGGAAATAAAATCATACATATAGTGAATATTAACAAAATCCATATATTACAGGCTAATTGGGCATATCTTTTACTGTTATTTACAACAGCCATGAAATAAAATATAGGTAATATGAAAAATATGCTGTAGTGTATAAATGTAGAAAGTCTTAGCGAAGTTTTAATTCCAAGACATAATCCTATCGAAATAATACACATTACAGTTATATAGCCAAAATACTTTTTCATGTATTTTCTACGAACCCTCAATCAAACATTCCATATATGTCGTAACGATATTCTTCGACATCTGCTCCCATTGCTTCGGCAGCATCAAATAATAATTTTGTTGTCCATCCCATCGCAGTCTGAGGTACATGTGGATCTCCCGCCACAACACCTATAGAATCTATAATACCCGCCGGGTGTGCTGTTACAAATTGCAGCCCTTGATTAGTGGCCGTTATCTCTGCATCCTGCAAACAACCGGCAAAAAGTTTTATCTCTCCAAAGCCTCTACTCATAACAGACGACATTGCGCGTTGAGTCATTATGGCCGTATCCATTACTGCCCAGGAACCCTTAGTCATTGCTGTGTCCAATAGGTTAGATGTCCAGGTATTCATAACATTGATTGTATCAACTAAAGCTCTTGCTTGCCCCAACGCACCGGCACCAACAGAAGCTGAGGCTGCTCTCATTTTTGCACCTATCCCGCTAGCGCCAATAAGCCCTAAAAATCTACCATCTATGTCAATCG
>JAQTQF010000022.1 GCA_028712345.1 Phycisphaerae bacterium
CTGCCTGACCTGCTAATCTCCTTTTCCAACACCTCCTTTCCGCCGTATGAGGGCAAAAGAATGTTTCAATTTCCTTCGGTGCTATCTGTTTCGGCTACAAGTTAGCACGATGGTATATTAGCACCTGAGTAAGCAAAAATCAAGGGAAAAATAAAAAAAACAGCAATATCAACACTGTAAAGCCCTATTAAAGAGACAAAAGATTTATAATCCTTCCAGACCCTGTAAGGCAATAATAGTCCTATAAAAATACCAAAAAAATTTTTAAAAAATATTTTTTTTCTGAAAACTCGATTATCAGCCTGGAAAACAGGGTAAAATCAAAATAGGGCATATAGATAGGGATAGGTAATGCTGGTTTTGGTTACAGGACAAAATTTACAGTTTTAATCCTTTATATTGTTTTGTTAAAAAAAATATTTAAAAAATTTATTCGTCAGTTCCGGCAAGATATTTGTCGCCAATTAAATAATTCCGGACATAATCTTTGACGGCCTCTTCAAGGGTTATAATCGGCTTATTGTAGCCGGCTAATACCAGCTTGCCTATATCGGCCTGTGTGAAATACTGATATTTGTCCCGAATGGTTTCCGGCATATCAATGAACTCGATATTCGGCTCTTTGCCCATCGCGGCAAAGACGGCATTTGCCATATCCAGCCAGCAGCGAGCCTGTCCTGTGCCGATATTGAAAATTCCGCAGGGTTTTTTGTTATCGAGGAAGAAAAGCGACATCTCGACAGCGTCTTTCACATATAGAAAATCTCTCATCTGCCGACCGTCGGCATATTTCGGATTGTACGATTTAAAGAGTTTTACTTTGCCGGTTGATGCAATCTGTCCAAACGCCTTTAGGACAAAACTTCTCATATCGGCTTTGTGATATTCGTTGGGGCCAAAAACATTAAAATATTTCAGGCCGACGATTTTTTTGCCCAGTCCCCGCTTCTGCGCCCAGAGGTCAAACATCTGCTTTGAATAGCCGTACATATTCAACGGCTCAAGCTCTGGCAATTTCGATTCGTCATCGCTAAAGCCCCTGCTCCCGTCGCCGTAAGTCGCTGCGCTGGAGGCATATACAAGGCGAGCCTTTTTCTCCAGGGCAAAATCCGCAACAGCTTTTGAATACTCAAAATTGTTTTTGGCTAAATACGAGGCATCTGATTCGGTGGTTGACGAACAGGCGCCAAGATGAAAAACAGCCTCGACGGGCAGGGCGAATCGGCCTGAGGTGATTATTTCGAGAAAATCGCCTGCCTCAAGGTAGTCGGAAAATCTCAGATTGCGGAGGTTTTTCCACTTTTCATCTTTGCCAAGGATATCAACGATGAGGATATCGGTGATTCCTCTTGCATTTAGCCCGGCAACGATTGCCGAGCCGATAAAACCGGCTCCGCCTGTAACAATAATCATAAAAACCCTTAAAAATATAGCCACAGAGGGCACAGAGAACACAGAGATATTTTTGATATTTCAAGGTAAGTAAAAAACTGTTTTTTGTCAATTAAAACATTTTGCGCAAAAAAACAGCCGGCCAAATTGCCGGCTTTTGGGGGGATAACTAAATTTTATTTCACCGAGCGCAACTACGCGTCATTAGCAAAGAGCAATATAACTTGCAACCGCAAGCAAGAGAATCCGCTTCTTATTAAAAGTAAACGGAATCCAAATCGTATTGTAAAAACTTCTGATTGCTGCCACTTTATTTACCTTTAAAAAAAACCATCTTCTTTCAGATGGACGCATTGTAGCAAATAAATTGGCAAAATGCAAAAAAAAGATTCGTCTTGAGCCGTAAGTGCTTTGAAAAAAAGCAGTTAAATTAACACAAAAAACATCGTTCAGATAAGTGCTTTAGTTTAGTATCCTGGTTATCTGTTAAGGTTATTCGCCAAAATTATGTGCACAAAACCGGCTGATAGCCGCATATTGGATCGCCGGCCAAGTAGTCTCCTGTCATCGCATAAGCCCTGGCACGACAGCCACGGCAGCTTTCGATATATTCGCAACTGCCGCATTTACCTTTATAGTTTGATAAATCCCGAATCTTGTTCAGTATCTCAGAGTTTCCCCATATCTCTTCAAAATCATAGCCGTTATCAACAAGATTGCCGGCAGAGATATTGAGAAAACCACAGGTTTGAACATCCCCGCGATAATTTATAAACGCGAATTTGCCGCCTGCCATACAACCTTTACGGTTTTTCTTTGCGAAAGAAGCTTTAAAAGCGTTTGTTTGAGACAGTATCCTGCTGAATTGAGGACCGCAGTTAACACGAACATCTATAGAATTTTGTTTTTTTATCTCGGCAAGAGCATAGAGCAGATTTTCATATCTTTCGGGTTCAAGGGTTTCATCTGAGATTGCAGTCCCTCGGCCGGCAGGCACAAGAATAAATGGGTTGAAGCAGTACGCTCCCAGTTCTTGAGCTAATTGGGTTATTTTTGGCACATGCTCAACATTGCGGCGAGTTACTGCCATATTGACCTGAAATCGGATGCCGTGTTCTCTGCACTTTTCAATAGCTGACAAAACAATATCAAAAGCGCCGGTAACTCTTCGGAAAGAATCGTGCGATTCAGCATCAGAGCCGTCAAGTGAAAACGAAAGTGTCAAAATCCCGATCTCTTTGAGTTTTTTTGCTGTTTTGTCATTTATCGTATAGCCGCAGGTAGCCATCGCAATTCGATGGCCTATTTTGTTTCCAAACTCAATAAGCTCATAAATATCCTCTCTTTCCATAGGTTCGCCGCCGGTCAGAATAACCACACAGTTATTGTACCTTGCAATAGAACAAAGGATTTGCCTGCACTGTTCAGTATTTAACTGTTCAAGATTGTCCTGCAAACCCGCTGCTGCGCGACAATGTATGCAGTTAAACCGGCATTTTCGCGTTACTTCAAAAGCCACAATACGAGGTTTTACTATATTCTGTCCCGTCATAACTTAACCGTGTACACGACCGGACATAACACTGAATTCGAGACAAGGCAGTATTTCTCAGCCAACCGTGCAATTTCTTCAATTTTTCCGGCGTGGCTTATATCACCAATTTCAACTTTGGCATTAACTGCGACTTTTGTAAAACGAAGCCCGTCCCTGGTCTTTTCGACAGTACCTTCCGCTTCAGAACAGTATGAGATAACAGACACATTATACTTTTCCACAAAATGATAAAACACCAGCATAATACAGCTATTGATTGATGCGACAAATAATTCTTCCGGGTTTAAGGTATCAGGACTGCCTCCATATTCTTCAGGAGGTCCTACGGCTATATTTTTTATGCCGCTCATTGATGTTACTGCACTATTGTATCCTTTTTTTTTTCAGGCTGTTTTTGAATAACTCCATAAGTCGCTCTCCATTTTTGGCGTTTTTTTAATCAAACAAATTTGTTTAACTAAATTTCCACGGGTTAAAACCCATGGGATTTACCGCAACAGGCATTGCCTGTCCGCCTTTGGCGGATAACTTCATCTACGGGTTGAAACCCGTAGAATTGCGGCAGAATATTAAAGAACTGAACTAATAGCATCAACCAGGATTTCTTTCGTTTGCACTCCGATAAATCGCCGTATTTCATTCCCATCCTTGAACAATAGAAGTGTAGGGATAGCCTGCACACCAAATCGCTCGGCAATATCCGCCACCTCATCAATATTGACCTTTGCAAATTTAACCCTGCCCCTGACACTTCCGGCTAAATCTTCTAATACGGGTACTTGCATCCGACAGGGTCCACACCATGGCGCCCAAAAATCTACAAGAGCAACTCCTTTGGAAATAAGTTCTTCAAAATCAGCAGAACATACTTCTTGAACTAATTCAGACATAGTTTTACCTCCTAATGCCTACATTTTTCAGGCTGGCTGCCTGCATATTCATACATTGCTTGATTTGCTTTAGTGAATAATTTTTGCTCCATTGTATATTTCCTCTACACGCATCACAACAGCGGCAGCTCTCGGCAGTTTATCCGATACCCATTTCTGAACTTCATCGAACATAGCTCCTTCCGTTAATCTTTCCGCGGTGCCTTTTATCTGAAAAGAGCCTTTTTCCTCGTCGCGTACAGCAAAAGCAATCTTGCCATTGCTCAAAATATTTTTACGGGTTTTACTGAGGTAGTTGTCCGCAATCAGAACTGTTTGGTCGTCAATAACCTTTAAATATGCAATGTATACGACATTGGGAATTTGGTCCTGACTGCTTGTGGCGACAGGGAAAATTTCCTGTTTTGATATTGCCTTTTTTACTGCATCCGGTAATCGTGCCATAATACTGCTCCTTTGCTTTGTAATGTTTTAATTTACTTTAAAATAGTTTTGTCCGGCATATCAGTATTCTGGAAGTGCTTGTCCAGCCAGCCTGAAACAGTGTTATCTCGAATGTCAAACTGCTTAACATACGGTTTTATATCCAGCACCGGCGTGCCGTCTAAAACATCAACTTCGCTGAAATATAACTTGTTGTCCTCGATTTAATTTGCTTATACGGCGAATGTATAATACCAATAGGAATCATTGTAATTTTTTTGTCCATTAAAATTTCCAAGATATCGGGGTTATCAAAATATTAATTTGGTTCCTGCCGCCGCAGAAATATATTTTTCACCAAAGGCATTTTTTATTTTTTCAGCTGCCTGCCGGCCGGTACAATGCAAAGGCGATATTTTTTGGATGTCATATTTTTTAAACGCTTCTATCGTATTTGCAATTCGTATTGGACTTGCATTTAATAAGTGCATACCGCCAATAACAGCATACATTTTATTTTCTCCCGTCAATTTGCTGATATAATCAAGGATATTTACAACACCTGAATGAGCACAACCAAAAACAACAACCAATCCCTTTGCTGATTCGATAAATAATGTCTGGTCATCTAAGAGTTCATCGGGCTTGTGACAATTTTTATCAATAAAAAAGGCTCCCCCGACATCTTCATAATCGTTCATTCGCGGCACTTGTCCGGTTACTGTAACTCCTGGAAAGATTTGAGTAAGCGTTTCTGTCCAAATAACCTCACGATTCTTTATAGCTTTCCGTGCGGAATCAGAGATACCAATCGATTTTGCTCCTGAAGTTTTTTGGCTGAACTTTGGTTCAGTTGCTGCAGGATGTAGATAAATCTTAGCCTTCGCAGCAATATCAGAAACAGCAGATAAACCACCGGTATGGTCATAATGGCCGTGGCTTATTACAATCGCATCGGCCTCGGCTAAACTAATGTCGAGCAACTCTGCGTTTTGAATCACCATATCGCTCTGGCCGGTATCAAACAATATTTTTTTACTGCCGTGTTCAATCCAGAATGACAGGCCGTGTTCGGCCTTCAACGCTGCTCTGCAAGCTGTATTGTCAACCAAAATTGTTATTCGGGTATCACATACCATAAAAATAGCTTAGTTCCATTTTTTATCTGCTGCGACTAATGGTCGCAGATATTTTCTCCGCTTTGGAGCGTTTTATTCAGATAGGCTGAAACTAAACTTTCCGGCGTATCTACAGATGCACCAATAACAACCTCAATCTGATTCTGGCCAAACAGTTGCTGAGCCCGCTGGCCCATACCGCCGGCAATAATTACATTTACGCCTATTCCGCCCAGCCATTTCGGCAATAAACCAGGCTCATGGGCGGGCGGGGTTTCATCATTTCTGCCGATTATTTTCCCATTGCCAATTTCAAAGATAGCAAATTGGTCACAATGGCCGAAATGAAGGCTTAATTTTCCCTGTACTAATGGAATTGCTATTCGCATTTTATAGTTTCCTTTCTGAAATAAGTTTGTTTTGCTAAATTAGTTTTTATCAAGTTCCAAAACAGGCTTGATTGCTTCATTGAAAGATTTAGCCGCCTGGCTCGAACTGTAATGCTGAATGTATGGTTCTCCCGAATCGCAGGCATTTACTATCTGCGGGTCTATAGGGATTTTCCCCAGAAACGGAATATTCATCTCCAATGCCATTTTTTTGCCGCCGCCGGATTTGAATATATCAGTTTTTTCGCCGCATTTCGGGCATACAAACCCGCTAATATTTTCAATAACACCAATAACAGGCAAATCCAAACTTCTGCAAAAGGAAACTCCTTTTCTGACATCAGACAAGGCAACCTGCTGCGGGGTGGTAACAATAACGGCTCCATCCGCCTTTACCGGAAAGTACAAGTATTTTATGTTTAATCTGACTCATTCTACGGCGAATGTGCTCCTGTTCGAGTTCCATTTGCTTTTTTCTATCCTGCTGATTTTGCATAGCCTGATTTGTCATATTTGCATATTTCTCAAAGATTATTTTGACTTATCCCGCGGACAAGCATTTGAAATTTTCATACTCATTACGATTTGATAGCTTTGTGTCAATTGTTCAAAAGCCTCTTGTACGGATTTGAATATAATGTCCGATTCCCCAGTAACCAAACTGCTCATCGTTTGTGTTTCAACTTTTAAGCCTCTATCCTTCAATATCCCGCAAAATTCATCGATAGGCTCAGAAAGAGATTTTGTCTTCAACGAATAAACGCTTACTTGTGCCTGGACTTTCATAACTGCACCTCGACCGCTATAAATGCGCCCTTTTTACTGTTTACAGCACGGCATAGAAACTCCCAAAAAGGCGACAACCATATCAACCATTTATTTCGAAGAACAAAGCCGGCTATTTGCATTTTCACGACACCAAAGCGCTCAAGCAAATTTTTCAATTGTTGTGGCGAAAATAATTTCCCATAAGCATATACACCGTTTACATTCTTCTGCCTTTTTTGATTGTAAGCAGATAAAGAATTTAATACTCCCAGCAGAAGCCTGCCTTTAGGCTTAACGCACCTTGCCATTTCAGAGATTATCTTTTCGGGATTTTTGCTAAATTCAAGCACGGTAATTGCCGCCGCCGCATCGAAACTATTGTCAAAGAAAGAAAGATTTTGGCCGTCAGCTATCTGAAAACGACAATGCGGTATGTTCTTTTTATTAGCGGTTTTTATCATTTCTGCCGATATATCGGTTCCTGTTATTTCAAAACCTTTGTCGCTGAAATACCCGCTCCAGTGACCTGTGCCACAGCCGATTTCAAGAAGCCGCTTTCCATTATTATGATTTCCCACCAGACTATCGAAAGCCTTCTTCTCAAACCTGTCATACATTGCTCCTCTGGCAGAGTTGTACCATTTATCATAACTGCCGGCTAACTTATCGAAATCATAGTTAGTCTCTGATTGATTTGTCACGCAATCGCCGTCCTTAACCAAGGGTATAAGTAATTTCTCTAAACATTGATTTTAATTTTTCTGCAATGTTACCGCCGGTGTATTCAATCAGTGTAGCTTTCATTATTTGTGCTTTTGTAAAGGATTCATCGTAAGGTATCTTACCGACAACCTTTAAGCCTTTCTCTTTAGCGTCTTTTTCGATTTTTTCCGTCATTTCCGGATTAATATCCGCTTTATTTACACAGACCAGAGTTTTAATTCCAAAATTAGCCGTAAGCTGCGCAACTCTTTCAAGGTCGTGTATTCCTGAAAGGGTGGGCTCTGTAACCACAAGCGCCAAATCCGCTCCTGTGATGGAGGCAATAACCGGACAGCCAATCCCCGGAGAACCGTCGATAATCAATAAATCTTTGTTTTGTTCATCAGCAATTTTTTTTGCCTCTTTGCGGATTAAGGTTACGAGTTTGCCGCTATTTTCTTCTGCGATACCGAGCTTTGCATGCACCATCGGACCAAAACGCGTATCTGAAATGAACCATTTACCATTTATGGCAGGCTCAAAAGCGATTGCATCCGCCGGACAGAACTCGACACAGACTTTGCAGCCTTCACAGGAAACAGGATCTATCGTATAAGTTTTTCCAACAATATCATTACCCATGCCGTCAAACTTTATCGCATCGAATCGGCACATCTTTGCACATCTGCCACAGCCGATGCATTTTTCGGTTACAATAGAGGCCTGTTTACCGCCGGAAAAATCCGATTGGTGTCTTATCTTTGGCTCTAAAACAAGGTGCAAATCGGCAGCATCAACATCGCAATCCGCAAGCACGGTATTTTTTGCCAATGACGCAAATGCCGCGGTTATACTTGTTTTACCCGTCCCGCCTTTACCGCTTATTACGACTAACTCCTTCATAATAGAGAATCCTTAGGGCTATGTCAGAATGATATAACTTTGTCTGTCTCACTGACCCACTGTGCCAATTCAGTCATTTTGGATTCATGAGCACCCTCAAAATAAGGTTCGCCTTTGTGGATGCCGCAGCGTACTTTGCAGGTACCACATACCTTAACAGAAACATTTTTCGCAATAAGGTCTTTAAGCATTTTTCCTAAATCAAAATATCCTTCAGGTGGCCTGGCGACATCTCGAGCCAAATCCACCGAGTCATTCATTAAAAAAATATTTACACTTATACCGAGATTAAGCAACTGCTCCGCCAGCCGCAAAGCATTCCATATGACATCTGTACCATCATAAGGATTTCTGTTAAATACAAGAAGAACATTTGCTGCCATTAGATTTTCCTTTCATTTCTCCGGATTCAAAAAACTTCTCTCTCCACCACAAAAAGTGTCCCCACCAATTCTCAAGCGTGTATCTGTCATCCCCCGGCACGCCCGGCCAGGAATTAATCTCTTCCAGTATATTCTCACAGGGTTTATCAAAAGCTAAAAGCTCATAGGCGCACTTTATGAGTGTAAACTTTTTATTTGCTTCGGTACTGCTTGCGTTATGGTCCGGATGATATTTAATAGCCGCCCGACGATAGGCTTTCTTGATTTGCTGCTTATCGGTTATTTCTTCAATTTCAAGGATTTTACGGGCTGCTTTACGCGCCTCTATATCCCTGGTAATCTTGTCCATAAAATCCGTGTCGTGCTTCAATTATCTTTGCCCATCCTTTTTATATCTTCATACAACTTCAAAAACTTATTCCTATAATCAGGCATCGCTTCTACGAGCATCACACCTCGTGAATAGCTTTCGGCAATTTTTCTGTCGTTTGGTATTTGAATAAGCACTTCAATGTTTTCCTGCCGGCAGTACCGTAATACTGCGTCATTTCCGATGTCGCTTCTGTTGATTGCCACGGCAAAAGGGATTTTCAACTGGCGCACCATACCCACTGCCAGAGTCAAATCATTCAGACCAAAAGGTGTCGGTTCTGTTACCAATAAGACGACATCACTGCCTTTTATTGCTTCTATCACGGGACACGATGTCCCCGGAGGAGCATCTATGATATTAGTCATATTTTCTTGTATTCTTTTTTTAATGCGCTTAATCATCGCAGGGGTTTGGATAGCGCCTATGTCGAGTCTGCCGTGCCCGAAATATGTCCCGTTTGATTTGCCGAATTCAGCTATTCCTATTTTTCTCTGCTTTTCAGTAATCGCTCCCACTGGGCAGATTGCCATACACCCGCCGCAAGAATGACAAAGCTGTTCAAAAACCAGTGGCTTACTTTTGAGACAGATTATGGCGCTGTATTGACAAAGCCGGCCGCATTTTCCGCAGCCCGTACATTTATCCATATCGACCTGTGGCACTCCAACCGTTACATCCTCCGTAATATCAATGTCCGGCTTTAAGAAAATATGACCGTTAGGCTCTTCTGCATCGCAATCAAGATATTGAACCTGTTGGCCGACGCCAGCCAGTGACATTGCCAGATTCGTTGATATTGTGGTCTTGCCAGTACCGCCTTTTCCGCTTGCAACTGAAATAATCATAGGCTTTTCGTAAGCCCCTTTTCGGCAATAAGAATGCTCTGATGCAGGCTCTTTGCCTTTTTCAACGAGAAACCTTTTTTCGCAAGATACGATTCGATGTCCAAAAGTGTTGTCTTGCCCGCTTCGTGCGTTTTGCCTTCAAGAGAGTGGATTTTACTCATAATTTTGAAACCTTCCTCCGTAAAATCACTCAGAATGAGTTTGCCCTTTTGTGAAAGGATTCGGGTTAATTCATCTGTAACCATATAGGGATTACGCAAATGATGCAGGGTATTGACGGAAAAGATGGTATCGAAGCTGCCATCGGCAAAACTTGTATGCTCGGCGTTTTCGATTCTGAAATCCGCACATTTTTCAAGCCCGAAATATGCCAAGTTAAGTTTTGCAAAATGCAGCTCTTCCTCCGAAATATCAAAGCAGGCAAATGAATAACCCTGTTTTGCCAAAGCAACGGCAAAATAGCCCTTACCGGTACCGGCTTCAAGGATTTTCCCATAGAGAGGTTTTGCCCGTTCCAGAATAAAACTTCTTTCCCTGTCTATGTCATAGCCAAAACCCGTATAAAGCTTTTTTCTTTCAAGATAGTTTTGATGATTTTCAAGTATTTCATCATCCAATGTATATTTCCTCAAAATCTTACTGAATTTTCAAGAAGTAATTAAACACCGTATTTTAAAATTCGAATATCAAAAACCGAAATTCTCCCTTGGGAACATCTTGGGTGGAAACAATATCTAATGTTCAAAATAAACTATCCGTCCTTAAGCCCGAAGCTCGTAATCACAAATCAAAACACCATTAAGGTGGTCTATCTCATGCTGAAGTACCCGAGCAAAAATACCGGCGGCCGATACGCTCATTTCGTTGCCTTTGACATCCATCCCTTCAACCTCAATTGTCCGTCGCCGCTTAACATTTATTGATTTTCCCGGCAAGCTGAGACATCCTTCTTCCAGCCAGTCCCACTCGGCAACACACACAATTCGCGGATTTACTATGCAAACCTGATCATTATATACCTCAGCAACGATAATTCGTCTGGACAGCCCGATTTGCGGTGCGGCCAGACCAATACCTTTATTTTGCCGCATATAATCCAACATCTGCGCCGCAAGAATTTGTACATCGTCGCCAAATACCTCTACAGAACGCGCCGTCTGCCGCAGTACCTGACTGCCCGGATATATTTCCAACTGCAACGGTTCTCTGATTGTTTTGCCTATGTCGTCTTTGCCGTCGCCGACCGCTGCTTTCATATCAAAGACAATTCCTTATCCATATCGATGTCGTCCCAATCGAATTTATCTATCTTAATCCAGCCGCTTTGTGGCAAAGAATCAAAACAAACCGGTTCGGGATTACACCATCTTCTTCCGGGAGAAAACTGCCATTTGGTATAACGATTTATCGGCAAAGCAGTTTTATCTATTCGGTAACCATTAGGATGAAAACCAATACCAATTTCATCGGGCCGAAATGTAACATTCATAATTGCCTCCCTGCATATTTGCACTGAATTATCCGTCAACCGTTTTACAAACCTCTCTTTACAGAACTCATCGCCAAATACCTGCCGGGGAGCAGTTAGCTTTTTTTCAGTTTGTCTACGGATTCCTGAACTTCCGCGGCGCCTTTGTCGTATAGCATCTGCTCGTCAGGAGCCAATTCGTGCAAAAGTCGCAAAAATTCGCCAGCGTGAACACGCTCTTCATCGGCTATATCCGCAAGCACCTCTTTGGCCAGCTTATTGTCTGTAGACTCTGCTAACTGCATATACAACTGGATTGCTTCGTATTCAGCAGAAACCATAAAACGAACCGCTCTAACCAACTCGGCATCCGTCAGTTTGCATTCCTTTGCCATTCCGCTAAAAGGATTTCCAAATTCCGGCATAGTTCACCTTCCTTTCGTAAATTTTTCTTCTAAAATCCGGTACAGAACTCGTCCCGCAACTGCTGGGCGGATTTCCCTTCAAGCAGTTTTTCGCTTGTCCTTGCCAGATAAGTCGAATAACCGCCTGATATACTGCCGGCATCAAAACCATTTTGTCTTAAAATTCGAGAAGCAATATAACTTCTAATGCCAACGGCGCAATATACATTAACGGTCTTGTCTTTGGGTAATTCATCCAGTCTCTGACGCAACTGATCTAAAGGTATGTTCACCGCTCCGGATATGCTTGCCTGCTCAAACTCTGAAGACGAACGAACATCAAGCAAAAATGAATCTTCATTCATCTGCTCAAAGTGTCTTACGCCCGCAGTTCCGTCCAATATGTTCACTGCGGCAAAGCCTGCCATATTCACGGGGTCTTTCCCGCTCCCATACGGAGGGGCATAAGCAAGTTCAAGTCCCTGCAGATCAAAGACGGTCATACCAAAATAAATGGCTGCAGCAAAGATGTCTATCCTCTTATCAACGCCGTCTTTTCCAAGTATTTGCACGCCAAGCACCTTACCGTCAGGCCTGTTAAAAAGCATTTTTATATGCATCTGCTGGGCACCTGGATAATAACCAACATGGTTGGCCGGATGGATGTAAACTTTTTCATAATCCAGCTCAGTCTTTTTCAGCTCTTTTTCAGTTGCACCCGTCATAGCGGTTGTAAAATCAAATACTTTAAGTATGGCTGTTCCCTGAGTGCCTTTATATTTGACATCTCTGCCGCATATATTGTCCGCCACAATTCTGCCCTGTCTGTTCGCCGGCCCAGCCAGGGGAATTAAAACCGGCTTCTTCAATACAAAGTGCTGAACCTCGATTGCATCGCCAATGGCAAAAATATCAGGGTCGCTCGTCTGCAGATTACCATTGACTTTTATTCCTCCCGTGCCGCCAAGCTCTAAACCCGACTCTTTAGCCAATTTTACTTCCGGCTTTACGCCAATGGCAAGCACCGCCATATCGCAGCGAAGTTCCATACCTGATTTTAAAGCGACAAACAAATTGGAATCACTTTCGCGAAAACCTGCAACCGCGTCATTGAGCCAAAGTGCGATACTCTGCTCGTGCAGATGCTCGTGCAGAAGATTGGCCATCTCTTTGTCCAGTGCAGGCATTACCTGGTCGAGCATCTCAACTATCGCTACCAGCATACCGCGATTATGAAGATTCTCGGCCATCTCAAGGCCAATGTAGCCGCCGCCGATGACTACAGCCCGTTTGGGATTTTGCTCCGAAATAAAATCGTTAATCGCATCTGCATCCGGTATGTTTCGCAATGTAAATATCCGAGGGGACTTGATTCCAGG
>JAQTQF010000023.1 GCA_028712345.1 Phycisphaerae bacterium
GTTTCTTCTCATCGAGAACTTCAAAGGTTTTTACCAGAGCATTTGTAGCCGTGCTGGCGGTAGTACCCTGGGCATATATTGAAACAGCGTCGAAGCCGATTTCTTTTCCTCCTGCGGTTGTCTTTTCAATGTCCGCTGTGGCCGATTCATAACTGTATTCGTATTTGTCTGAGCCGACATTTATTCCTTTGGCCTTGGCGACGGCTTCAAAGATGGCTTTTTTAATCGCATCTTCTCTTTTCGGAGCGACTCCTTTGCCTTCCTGAATAATAACGGTTTCGGCCAATGCCAGTGAAACGAACGGAAGAATCAACAGTAATATTATTATCTTTTTCATATCTTTGCTCTCCTATCGTCGCCGTGCCGGCGACGGCTAAACGGTATATAACCCCCAGGACAGGCCTGGGGGCTAAACGAACCGATAATTGATTTACCAGGCGACAGATTTATTGCTGCCGCGTTTGCCGATGAGAACTTCTTCCTGCCAGAATCTCAGGCCTGTTTTCAGGTCTGTCATCTTCAGTTGGAAGTAGTATTCCACCTGCTGATTGTTTTTGTCATAACGAAGATTTCTCTGATAAATTTTTCCGGACATACTTAATTCCGGAGAGATTATCTGTCCCTTTTGCGGCAGGGTTTTCTGATTAAACTCTTCGCCTGTCGAGGAATCACGGACATCCCGCATCTCATAAATCGTTTCATCGCGATTGCTTTCCTTACCGCCGACTGCGGATGTCATTACGACCTGTCCGCTGTTCATTAAATCCTGTTCGATTTTCGCGGTCAGCAGGTCGGTGTCGATTCTCTGCATCGTGTCATTTGAGATTCTGCCGGTCGAGACGACATATCTGCTGCCGTCGTTTTTAGCAAGTGAACCCGACTTTAGAAGCGATTGAATCATCTGGCCGGCAGCCTGGTCAAAGTCCCTGTAATCCAGAGCCATAACCTGTTTGCCTGTGTCGTTGGTCGTGTCGATTTTCTGGACGGTTTCACAGCCGGTCAGGAAAATTAATGTGGCGAATGATAGTATTGCCATTTTTTTCATTTCTTTGTCCTTTCTTTATCATCCTTTTTTCGGAGTTTTTCTCGTATTCATTTTGAAATCAACAGCGTCTTTTGAAGGCGCGATAACATTAAAGCTGAAATTATTTCTCGCTTTTGCCGAGATAGTCTGCCAGACCTTTGCTTTTGAGTCGATTACGATTCCATTTTTATTGACCCACTCGACTTTGTAATCGAACCGTTTTGTGGCGACAGAACGGTTATAGCCTGTTACCTGAACTTCCATAAATCCGGCATCATTCGTGATGACTTTTACATCCGTAAGTTTGATTCCCTCTCCGGCCAGTAGATTGAAAGCTCCATACACCGGCCGAGTCAGGGCGTTGCTGACTATGTTGTCGCTTTTAACGCCTGTGTCAAGATTGACCCGCTGGTCTTTATACTCTTTGGTGCAGCCGTTGAGCAATACAGCTGATACGACAAAAAATAACAGAAGAAAAAGTTTTTTCATTTCTATGTCTCCTTAATTATATTTTTCTTTCATAAAGGAATAATATCATAAACAGGTTTTGCACCTTTGGTTATGATTTTAATACAGACCAGTATATTATCACATTGCGGCAGGGTAATGTCAAATGTTTCGCCGTTAGATGGTGTTATCCTAAGTATCTTATTTTGCGGTATTTGCAGCTTTGCAAATTGAAAATTTTTCGGCAGTGCAGTCCAGATTCGCACATCGGCGGCGTTAGTTGCGAAAGCATAGGCGGCTATCATCATAGACGCAATGTCCGCACCGGTAGAGCCCTGATTTGTCAGCGCGTAT
Source organism: Phycisphaerae bacterium (assembly GCA_028712345.1). Taxonomy (GTDB): domain Bacteria; phylum Planctomycetota; class Phycisphaerae; order Sedimentisphaerales; family UBA12454; genus GWC2-45-44. The sequence goes on from JAQTQF010000023.1 coordinate 1,826, forward strand.
TGGGCGGCGGCCTTGGCGGTTGTTGAGATTATCGCTCTTGTCAGAATAGCGTCAAAGTCTTTCTTGAATTCGGTGTGTATTACCCTGTCCATATTACCGACGATTGAAGTGTGATAATCGGCGCCGTTGGCGTCAATTGTCAGATAGCCGGCGCCGAGGTCTCTGTATTTAAGCTGCGGCAGAGCGATTCCGACATATTGGATTCTGCTGGTTGCTATGAATAAAGGCAGGTCGAGTCTGAATTCGTCCTTGACCGGGCCAAGGCCGTTTTCAAAAATAACCCAGACAGTGTTTTTAAAGGTTTCATTGGCCGCAATCAGATTTTCCGTTTCCTTGAATTCATCTTCCAAATATTTGTTTTCGGGGACAAGGCCGCAGGTCTCTTTCAGTAGGTCTCGTGCAGTTGAAATTTCACCTGTGCCATTAAAATATACCGAAGCCAGATAAGTTACAAAAGGATTGATGTAATCCCTGTAAGGCTGATATTCATAGAGTTCGGGATATTTATCCTGAATAGTTTTTGTCATATTCGGGTCGGAGACGGTTGATTTTACAAGGGTTGAGTATCTTGCCTTGTCGAGCCGTTCTTTTGTGCTGCTGATTTCTTTTTCAAAGTGTTCCTTGGTTCTTCTTTGTCTGTCAAGAGCCCTGTTGAATTCGACTTTTGCCAAATCGTAATTGCGCTGCGACAGGAAATTCAGAGCCTTATAAACATTTAGCATCACGCCGTCATATTCCTGACCTTTATAAGGAATAATATTGTCGTTGACGGCCATTGCGCTTAAGTCATCTGCACCGGAAAAGCGGAGGTCGTAGTATTTCAGAAATTCCTCGGCCTTGTCGAAAGACTGTGTGCTGGAGGAATAATCTTTCAGCAGTCTTTTTGCGGCTGCTGCCTGGAGTGTCCAGAGCAGGTCATCACGGGCAGGATTCTTTCCTTTCTTAATGTTCTTTTCCGCAAATGTCAGGGCGGTCTGGAAATCCGACGCTTCAAAGGAGGTGTTGAAGGTAAACAATTGCTCCTTGGGAGCGTTGCAGCCGCAGATAAACGGCAGGCTTAAGACAATAATAAGAAAAACAATCGCTGAACGGAAAATCCCTTTACCCATTTTTTCTCCCTAAAAAATCTAAACAAAATGAGACAGCAGAGAATATGTTAAACCGTTTTACCTGCCTAAATATTTTTAATCTTCATATCCGCTGAATGGCACCCACATGCTTTTTTCTGTTCCAATCACCGTGCTATATGTGTGGAGCATACCAAAATTAGCGGAGCGAATCGAGTACCAGTTTATATCGCGGTTATGTGCTAACTCTTCTTTAATCTCATCCACTACAACCACGCTGGATTTATCTTTAGAATGTATCTTTTCAATGATATGGTCCTGGTCCTTTTCCGTAAGGAAGGAATACACCGGACTTAAAGCGTGCCTATCCACTATATCGACAATATCTTCAGGGTATATATCCTGTTTAGGGTCGATTTCAATATCCATTATACTCAACTGCCCAAATAACCCTTTCTCTCTTATTTTTGAGGCCGGGTAGGTGGTAATGCACGGCACTTCCATTTTAAAGATAACATCGGTCTGGCCTCTGATAGAAGGAGTTCTGACAGAATATCTGCACAGATATCTTACAAGGCATTTCTCGCCGGATTTGGGAGTGGTTTTTTCTATAAAGAACGGATAATCAAAATCAATATTAACTCTGGATGCTGAGAGCTTCTCTACATAGTCAGCAATATTGGTCCTGAGCGTTTTCGTTCCGATTTTTTCGCGGTGCTGATGTAGAATCTGGACAAAGGCATCAATCCATTTGGCTTCAAATTCATGCATAATCCTGGCGTTTATGGAAATATTAGCGACGGTTTGCTGACCGTCAGGACTAACTTTTGAAAGAACTTTCATTGGGAAAGGAAGGTTCTTCAGGCCGACATCAACGAGAAATCTTTTTTCTTCTGTCATTTGTGTACTCCTTGATTTAACAAGACTTCAATCTCAGAAGCCATAATCTGCCATTTGTTGTATTTTAAACCAAACACTTTTATGTTGCTTGCTGCATCGCTTAAATCCCAAATTTGCTGGTTCTTATTCACTTTATCGCTAATTTTCAATCCCAGAAACTCCAGTTTTTCACAAACCTGCGGGATAAAAGAATCAAATTTTTCCAGCCTGTCGCTGAAAAACACAAGTCCGTCCAGTCCGCCAAGCATGGAAATAAATCCGCCGATATATTTAATAACATTATATAGATAAATTTCCCGTACAAAATCTTTTTTCTTATTTATTTCGCCGCTGAGAATATCGAGCAAATCGGTTTTCTGACCCAACAATGCCGTAAAACCACTCTGGCGGGAAAGAAGCTGATTTATTTCCTTAAGCGGCATACCCATTGAATACAGATAAAATATAATTGTCGGGTCTATATCGCCACAGCCGCCGCTGGATAATATTCCTTCTGCCGGAGTAAACCCCATACTTGAGTCCACGGGCAGCCCGTTTTTTGTGGCTGTGATGTTAGTATGTTCATCGAGATGTACGCAAATGATTCTTTGGATATTTTTGTTAATAAAAGGACTTACCTGTCTTGATGCCCACCGGTGGAAAAGACCATACCTGCCGTAACGCCTTATGCCTTTATTGCGGAGCTGATTAGGCACGGCATATCTACTCACCTCCGGCGGCAAATCAAGGAAAAAGGCGGTGTCGCAAAGAAGGATATGCGGAATTTTCGGCAACTTCTCAATAAAATAACCAGCTGTTTTTGTGGTTATATCGTTATATTCCGGCAGAAACCCAACGCATTTTTGCAGTTCTCCCATATTCTTTGCGGATATGAAACTTGCGGCCTTTTTAATAATTTCTCCGCCGTGATGCAGAAAATATCCAATTGCCCGGACATTCTTAAAATTATCCGTGCTTTTGGCGACGGCCTGCTGCCAATTTGACCTCAGCTCGCATTTGTCAGCAACAAGTTTATTTCTCTCAACTTTGCACCAATGCAGATGGATAGTATCAGAATCAAAAAGCAGTATCATCGGCTTTTGTCTCCTGTTTCGCTTAACAGATTTATTCCCTCTAAGCAAATGACGCGTTCCTCATCTGCGGGAATACAAAGAATATCTACAGGAGCGTTTTCTTTACTAAGTCTGGCAATTTGCTGTCCGTTAAAATCGTGGTTGGCTTGGTTGTCCAGTGAAATGCCGCACCAATCCATATTCTCGCATACCTTTTCTCTTACCTGCCAGTTATATATGCCTATATCATCTGTAAATACAAGTACATCAGCGCCGCCAAGAAAGGTGATATAGCTTCCGATGTACTTTTTTATTCTATAAATGTACATACCAAAGGCAAGTTCTGCCTGTTCTTTATCTTCAGGGGAAATATTTTTTATTATATCTCTGATATCGCTTGAAAATCCGGAAATTCCCAACAGCCCGCTTTGCTTTGTTAAGAGGTCAAGTAAATCATCGGGACGATACCCATATACACTCATTAAATATATTGTGAGCATCGGGTCAATATCTCCGCAACGGGTGCTCATAACGAGACCGGTAAGAGGAGAATATCCCATAGAAGTATCAATAGAATGACCGTCTTTGACAGCCGCTATGCTCGAACCGCCGGTACCTAAGTGACAGGCTACGATTTTAAGTTCCTTCGAGCCGGTCTTTAGAAAGCGTTCCGTTTCGAGGAGAACATTCAAATACGAAAGTCCGTGAAAGCCGTATTTGCGATAATTGAGTTTTTCGGTTACCGTGGCAGGTAGGGCATAAGTGAAAGCAACGGCAGGCAGATTGGAATGGAATGCTGAATCAAAAGTTACATATTGCCTTGCATTTGGAAGGGTTCTTTGGCATTCATAAATAACGCTGAGCGAAACCGGATTATGAATCGGTGCCAGCGGCAGGCATAAATTCAATTTTTCTAATGTATCTGCATTTATAAAAGCGGAATTTTTGAAATAGTTCCCGCCATGTACAAAGCGGTGCCCTATGAGGTCGATATCAATTTTGTTTTTTTTTGTTAAATCCTGCAGTATCAGCCCGGCAGCGTCCCTGTGAGTTTTGATGGGAAGGATGTCCTTTTTTTTATCGCAAGAGCCGATTTTGTGTTCAATAAAAGAGGATTCAGTGCCAGTTACGCCGACTCTGTGAGCTTTTCCAGATGCAGCCACTCCAGTGTTTTTAACACTATCCGATTTAAAAACCTTGTAAGTAAGCGACGAACTGCCGCAGTTGAAAACTAAAATGTTCAAGTCTTGATCCCTGAGTAAAATCCCATTATCTGGCTCACAGGATAAGTGAATTTCTTGCTAACAGCAAAGAAAAAATGGAATCAAAAATAAAGGCACCTTTCTGCCAAATCGAGAATTTTTCAATTGGCATAGAAAATATTGTTGACAGTTTGTATGCTGCTGAGCTACGCTAATATGGAGGTGTTGTTGCTGTAACTATTTTATTTAAATAAGGTTAAGGGGTGAGCTATGAGAAAGTGGCGGTTGCTGCTGATTGTATCGGGATTAGGGATTATCTTTGCCGGCTGTCAGGTTAATCCTGTAACAGGCGAAAATGAGTTTAACCTCTACAGCGTCGAGCAGCAGAAGCAGATGGGCTCTGACTACTCCAAGCAGGTCGAGAAAGAACTCGGCCAGAGTGTTAAGGACCCGCAGCTTCAGAATTATATGGACACTGTCGGCCAGAGGATTGCTCGTGTATGTCATACGCCCAGCGAGGGTTTTATCTACAAGGCTATCGACCACAAATCGGTTAACGCCTTTGCTCTGCCGGGCGGATACATCTATATCACCACCGGCCTGCTGAAGGTGCTGAACAGCGAGGCGCAGCTTGCGGCAATTCTGGCGCACGAAACGGCTCATGTTACATGCAGACACTCCGCTGTAACAATGAGCAGAGATTTGGTAATCGGGGCAGGATTGAGCGTACTCGGTTCCGAAGCAGGGGCGGCGGCGAGAGTCGCCAATATCGTGGCACAGCTTGAGGGAATGTCTTACAGTAGAGAACATGAACGGCAGGCGGACCAGGTCGGATTGGATTATCTCGTCAAGGCAGGCTACACGGCTTACGGGATGATTGAAACGATGGAAATACTGCAAAACCAGAACGGTACAAGAACGATAGAGTTCTTTTCGACTCACCCGAATCCTGAAAACCGCATAGGCTACCTGCAGGAGCGGATTTATACGCAGGGCTATCGGGGCGAAGGCAAAACGGGACAGAGTGAATACAGTGCTAATGTCCTAAACAGGCTTGGGAAATAGTAGCCAGTAGCCAATAGTCAGTAGTCAATAGTCAGGAATTGTTTGGACTGCAGTAAGATTACGATGAAAAGAGCAATGCAGCCGAATGTATGCAGAAGAATAGTTGATTTGCTTAAGTCAGCATAGCCTTTCTGTTCTAATTTTTCGGCATTAGCGTTTTTAAGACATTTTAAGCTTAATATAAATGCTGTGAGGAAAAATATTATCCCGGGCAATGGTTGTTGGATTAAAAATAAAAGCGACAGAATACATAAAAACATCAAAACGGCTTTGTAAAGCGAGGCCGCTTTTTTAATTCCCAGTGTTACGACAAGCGTTCTTTTGTTGACGGCTCTGTCAGCGTTGTAATCGGGGAATTCATTTGCGAAAATTACGAGGAATATCAGAACAGCAACAATCATTGCAGGCAGAAGAGGGATAAAATCAATTATTCCCGTCTGGATATAATACGCTCCATAGATAGGTAAAATGCCGAATAGAAGGGCGATTGTGATTTCTCCTGCGGTTCGGTAGCCGAGCTTCAAAGGCGGGGCAGTGTAAAAAAATCCGCCTGCTATTCCGATAATTCCAAGTGCGAGGACGAGCAGGCTTTTTGTCATTATCAGTATCGCGATTCCCGCTCCTGCGCCGATAGTGAGGAATGTTAATGAGCCGATGAGGACTTCTTTGGGGCTTAGCAGATTGTTCTGAATCATTCTGCTGCCGCCTGAAAACGGGGTTTTGTTGTCGTTGAGCCAGTCGTTTTTTGAGATATGGTCAAAATAGTCGTTGGCGATATTGGCTCCGAGATGGATTGAGACTGTCGCAAACAGGGCAAGAACGGCAAGGATGAAATTACAATCTCCTGTTTGTTTATAGGCGATTGCGGTGCCGAGAATTACAGGCAGAGCGCTTGCTACACAGAAAGGAGCACGAAGTTCTTTGAGCCACAGAGTAAATTTTCTATTAGTCACCAAGCCACCAAGACTAAAAAATGTCAGCTATAGAGCCATCCGGCTTCGTCTTCGACTTCGCCGCGACAGGCAGAGGACATAGAGGAAAATTAATCTTCTTTTAGGATTACTTCATCATATTCAAGCTCGAAGCGGAGTTTGTGTTTTGCTTCCTGCTGGGCAAGAGAGGCGAAAAGCTCCGCCGCTTCTTTATTCTCGATAAGATGAGCAAGTCTGTCGTAAAGGCCGAAAGATTTTTTCTCTTTCTGCATCGCCAGAACAAGAGCATCTTTATAACTCATATCCGGTGTCGGTTTGACAGCGACGGTGTACTCGGCAATTTTTAAATCAGCGATATTTTCGCCGCCGATTTTGACCTTCTTGCCGGCTTTGGCGTCTTCGAGAAGTTTCCTGTGGTTCTTTTCCTCTTCTGAAAATTCGAGAAAGACCTGCTTCATCGTGGGGTTGTCCATCTTGGCGGCAAGGCCGGTGTAGAATTTATGAGCCTCTATTTCATTTTCAATTGCGAAATCCAATATGTCTTCAACGATATTAAATTGTTCCATTTGTACACCTGTTAAGGAAGTCCTTTTTGGTCATTATAAAACAATTGCTGCGGGAAGCAATTATTAATTGGGGGTTAGCTGGCAGGGTTCAGGGTGTAGAAACTAAAAAGTGAAAAAATGGATTCCCGCTTTCGCGGGAATGACAAAGAGTAGCGGGAATGACAAAATAACAGGCGAATCTGTATATTCCGTATCAACTAATACCGCGCAAAAGTGAAGATTTTTTTTTGCACTTTTGTTAAAAATAAAAATTTTTTCAAATTTTTTAGTCCATATCTCGCAAGTACTTACAAATTTGGCCAAAATTTTTCGGCCAAAAAGTTCGACAAAAAAGCGCAGATTTTCAGGTAATACGGAGGGACATGTAAGTTTTGAATTTTGAGTTTTTAGTGTTGAGTTTTTGAACGCCTGCGGCGGACTTTTTGATGTGGAGAAATTAAATGGCTTTCGATTTTACAGGGGAAAAGGCAACCACGGATTACGCGGATTACACGGATTATTAAAGAATAATAGCCATGAATAAACATAGAGAATTTCAGGATAACAAATTGAATATTGCAAAGGAGCAATTTTATGGCGTTTGATTTTACGGATTTCAAAAGCAAAGAACTAAACCCTGATTTTGTTGACTGGCTCGTCGATGAGCAGTGGGTCGATATGCAGACTCATTTCGGCAAACTCTGGGACTATTATCAGAATCCAATGTACTCGACGAGCGGCCTGTCGGCGGCTGATGCGAAACTTAATGAATCGGCCCGGCTTTATGTTCAGGCTCAGGAAATGGGACTGCCGGCGAGAATCACGGGTATAAAAAGAAGCGAAACAGGCGGACTGCTGGGCGGAAGAGCTGTTGCCGACATTGAAAGAAAAGAAGTTGTCATTGAAAACGATATTGGCTGGCGAATCAACGCGATGGTCGATTTTCTTTTCGGCAAAGGCGTCGATATTGTCTGCAAGGCGGAAGATAAAAACAGACGAGTTGAGATTGACAGAATTTTAAAACAGATTTTTTCCTCCAACGGCGGGGTCAGGTTCTTTCAGGATATGGCAGTGCTCGGAGCGGTTTATGGTTTTGTGGATTGTATCGTTAGGCCGGGAGAAAAAATTATTGAATTTTCGTCTATGACCCCCAACATAAAGTTGGGGGCTTCTGGTTCTGTTAAACAGGCGATGGAACTTGCCGGCGATTGCGTTTTGGAATTAATTGAAGCTCCAAGAGCACTGCCAATTCTTGATGAAAGAGATTTCAGGAAAATCAATTTTTACATTCAGCATTTTATCGAACAGAAAAATGAAACGGCGAGTGAAGGAAGTTTTTTTCGCAGACTGCTGGGCGGCAGGGGTATCTCGACGGCGAGACAGTCGGCGGCGGTAACGGAGATAATCGCACCGGAGGTTTGGCAGAGATATGAAGAAAAGCAGCTCATCGCTGAAGGGCCTAATATTATGGGTGTCGTGCCGGTGGTGCATATTCAGAATATCGCTCAGCCTTTGTATTACGAGGGTATCAGTGATGTTGAAAGTCTGGTGCCGCTTCAGGATGAATTGAATACCCGTCTTAGCGACAGGGCAAGCAGGATAACTTTTCAGGCGTTTAAGATGTACCTTGCCAAAGGTATTGAAGGCGTTGAGAACAGAGCGGTTGCTCCAGGCAGGATGTGGTGTACGGATAATCCTGAGGCGAGCGTTGAACAATTCGGGGGCGATGCGGCGATGCCGAGCGAAGATTCGCACATCGACCAGATACGAGAAGCTTTGGACAAGACAAGCGGCGTTACGCCGGTAGTCGCCGGGGTGCTGAAGGACAAAATCGGAAATCTTACCAGCGGAGTTGCGTTAAAGATGACTCTTATGGGAATGCTCGCAAAGACCGACAGAAAACGATTTGCTTATAGTCAGGGACTGAAAGAAATTGCCGCGATGATTATGCATATGCTTGATGTTTCGGGTATTTATCCGAATACAAAAGACGAGAGAAATTTTGATGTTATTTTTCCAAGTCCTCTGCCGGAGAATACGCTTGAGAAGCTCAATGAAGCAAAATTGAAACAGGAACTTGGAGTGCCCAAAGAGACGGTGTTGAGAGAACTTGGATATGAAATGAATTCTTAAAATGCGTCGCCGTGCCGGCGACAGCTAAACAGGATAACAATATAAAACCGTATCAAGAGAAAGGTTTTAAGAATGAGTCAGATTGACGCAGAAAAAAATCAGAGTTCAGAAGAACAAGAACGAGGCGAAAAGCTTGTTGATGTAGGCGAGGCAATTCGCTATCGCAAAAGGGCGCAGAGCGCCGAGCAGAAACAGACGATGCTTGAACAGGAGCTTAATCAGAGCAGAGGCGAAATTGAAAGACTCAACAGGAGTCTTTCGGAGATGACGATTGAACGGCAGCTGATAGAAAAACTCGTCGCATCAGGCGTGCGAGACCTTGAGGCGGCTGTGATTATCGGCAAAGCAAGACTTGAAGCTGATAAGCAGCTTACCGCCGGCGATATTGTCGGACAACTGAAGAAGGAAAAGAGCTATCTGTTTTCAGACAGTAACTTTTCCGCTACGGCAGGAGTAAAGACAAGCGGAGTCAAAGACAGGCTGTCTGGTACAGCCGGTGCGCTTGAACGGACGGCTAAAAAGGCCTGCAAAACCGGCTCAAGAGCGGACCTGCAGGAGTATCTGCGGGAAAGAAGAAATTTTGTTTAGAAAATCGTGGATTCCCGCGAAAGCGGGAATGACATTAGAGATTGCCGCGGTCTTCGGCCTCGCAATGACGCGTTACCGGTACCGGCTACGGCTAAACCAACTATTTAAATGGAGAAATAAAAATGGCATTTACGGGAAAAGCGACTTATTCGGCAGGGAGTAGTCTGCCTGAAATCGCTGAAGATGTATCGGATATTATTGGGATTATATCGCCGGTCGAAGTTCCTTTGCTTGACGCGCTCGGCGACCCATTGAGGCAGGCACAGAGCACATATCACGAATGGCTTGAAGATTCGCTTGTGCCTAACAAGGATACAATCAGCGACAGTTCGATAAGTGACCCTGACGGCGAGACCAGTTTTGATGTTGCCAACGGAGATAGATTCAGAACAGGCGACCAGATTCAGGTTTCCGGCTCAGGAGAGCTGATGCTGGTAACCGATGTGAGCGGCGGTACTATTACTGTTGTTCGCGGCTATGCTGGCACAACGGCTGAGAATATCGCAGACGGTCAGGTAATTAACATTCTCGGCAACGCTGCTCTGGAAGGCGGAGATAAACCTGCTGCCAGGTTTACCAACCGGATTCGCTGCGGCAATTACGCTCAGATATTCACTGCTGCCGTTGAGGTGAGCGGGACGAATATTGCCGCAAGTCATCTTGGTATTTCCGATGAGATGGATTATCAGAAATCCGAGAGACTGCGTGAGCTGGTTCGCGACCTTGAGAATACCGTTATCAATGGCGGTCCGCCTTCGGCTAATCCGCAAGGCTCGGCGTCCGTTCGCAGGAGTATGAAGGGAATTATCCCGCATATTTCGACGAATGTTTACCGGACGGGCGATTCAGGTTTTCCGACGGGTACTGATTTGACCGAAGAGATGATTAACTATGTTCTTCGTCAGATTTGGGAAAACAGCAGCGGCAATGTTGACCTGATTGTTGTCGGCGGATATCAGAAGCGGTAAATTAATTTTAAAAGCAGAATAATTTTTTAAGAGGTTTAGAAAATGGCAGAGATTTATCCATCCGACAATGAGCTTTTGAATATCGTAAGCGACGATGAGACCGGCGTAGAGTACATCACGACCGGCAAGGCGCCTTACTATCTGGAATTTCGCAAGCTGCTTTACAGGCTGCTTCTGGCTGCAAAGCTGGCAAACGATTTACGGGTATTTGATGAAGGCGGTTTAGACATCGGCGTAAAGAGCGGCAAATTCTGGATTGGGACAACGGTTGTAAATTATGCAGGTTCGAGCGGCAATACTCTGGCGGACGACAAGAGCAATATCTATGTCTATCTTGATTCGCAGGGCAGTCTTGTCATAGATGAATATGCCGGATTTCCCGATATGGCGACAAATCCTCATTTAAGATTGGCAGTTGTAACGACAAGCGGCGGTGATATTGTGTCAATTACGGACGCAAGAGGTTATCACAATTTTTATATTCCCGTTCAGGGGGCATAGCAAAAAATGGCGACAATAGTTTATGTTGACGGTTCGTTGACGACCGGCGGTAATAACGGTACAGGCTGGGCTGATGCGTATCAGGGCTGTGCGGGATTGCAGAGCGCCTTTGATAATGTTGTCAGCGGCAGTGATACGATAATCTACATACGCAATACTTTTAACGCAGGGGACTACGGCAGCAGGATAGAT
>JAQTQF010000252.1 GCA_028712345.1 Phycisphaerae bacterium
CCTATATAACCGGACGAAACGCAAAAGAAATATACTTACAGGGAGTAAAGAGGGTAGCAGAACATTTACCCTTTTACTCGCTCCATTTTAGGCAGGACTGTTCATCCATTCTTACCCAAAAACTAAAAGAACTTGGACTTTTGGATAAATCTGGTAAAATATCACAGCAGAAGTTTTTGGATTTTTGCTGCTCGGAGAAATAATGGCGAGATTAAAAACGAATGAACTTTTCGATGCTTCTCCCGTTTGTACCATCATTACGGATGATTGCAGAAATGCTCTGCCCGCATTTAAAAACAGCATAGATTTAATAGTAACCTCTCCGCCCTATGCGGATGCTCGAAAAAAACACTATGACAGCATCCACCCCGATAAGTTCGCAGAATGGTTTGCCACTTTTCACGAAGTTTTCTGGGATTCGCTAAAACCAGATGGCAGCTTGGTTATTAATATAAAAGACAAAGTTGTGAATGGTACACGACACCGATATGTCTGGCATACGATTGAAATACTCACTTCAATGGGCTGGCATTGCATAGACGACTATATCTGGCATAAAACAAATCCCATGCCCGGTTATTGGCCAAACAAACTCAGGGACGGATGGGAGTATTGTTTCCATCTGGCCAAAACAAAGAAACCTTACTTTAATCACAATGCCGTAAGAAAGCCAATTGGCGACTGGGTCAAAACTCGGCTTGCAAATCTGAGCGAAAACGACCTTACCCGCCAGAATTCCGTGAATAAAAGCGGTTTCGGCAGAAACATTTCCCGCTGGGTGGGACAGAAAACTGCACTGCCCTCTAATGTAATTTCACTTCCTTTGGTTAGCGCAAATAAAGGACACCCGGCAGTTTTTCCACCCGAACTTCCGGCATTTTTTATTAAATTGCTTTCGCCGCCAAAAGGGCTGATTCTTGACCCGTTTGCCGGAAGCGGAACTACCGGTATTGTGGCAATGGAACTTGGCAGGGATTGCCTGCTAATAGAAAATAATAAAGAGTATACGGAACTTGCTTTCGATGTCCTGTCAGAAAATTCAAATAACAAGTGGTCGGTCGAACTGCGAAAAAAAAATGGCGATGCGATCCGCCGCCCTCCGCAAGTATCTCCGCTATTTACCCTACAACAAAGACACGGATTGGTAAAAAAACTCAAACAAAAACTTCTTCAAAAAGCCGTTTAACAAAAAAGGCCGGCGTAAAAACCGGCCTTTTTCACTTTACGCCGCATTGTTTACTTCTTCATCCTTCTAACGCCGAGCAGTCCTGCCGTCAGCAGAATAATCGTTGCCGGCTCAGGAATAGCTATGATGCTGCCCGATGAAGCCATATCTCCCACACTCGGCACACCTAAACTGCCAAGAGCAGAAGCAGGCAATCCTCTGGCATTGACATAGTCCTGAATAACGAATACCCATGTCTCGCCAGGCTCGAAAATCAGGTTGGCTGTTATGCTCTCAGAAATCAGCGGTGTATTCAGGCCGGTCTTGTCAATTTTGAAAGCAAGTTCGCCATTAAGCCGATTTATGTCGTAGTTCTGAAGCATTGTTTCCGCATCGGCAACATAGTGAAGGTCCCACCATGACTTTTGGGTGCGGTTTGTGATACTCACCGCAATGTTCATTATCCCCTGGTCATCAGGATTTATCTGGCATGGCCTGTAACTTGTAATCTCATAACCAGAGCCTATCCACTCATCATCAGGAAACGCCGGTTTATTCCCCAGCTCTTCCACCTCGCCGCTAATCGTTAGCGGATCCTGACCGATGCTCGGATCATTGACAATCGTTACGGGATTGGCACTTGCCAGAGAAACGACATAAAACAACACACAACAAAAAACAGCATACACAAACAAATTTGACTTCCTCTTCATAACAAATTCTCCCTTCAAAAACTTCTTCCACGCTATTATTACTATCTTATATACCGTAACCCCCACAGACGGCAATACTACTCATACATCAGTTTGTGATCAAGTCGTCAATTCAGATGTCCTTGTTTTTACGGTAACGCAAGTCATTGACAGGACTTATTTGAAAATAACGGCAATTTCGCCGGCTAAAAACAGCTCCCGATACGCTTATAACCTGCGGTTTTAAAAGAAGTTACCTGCCCAAAGACACATTCTGCCGAACACAAAAAAAATGTTTGACAGCTCTTGTTTGGCAGGTATAATGTGTCGTTTCCTACTATTTGAAGAAAGAAGTATATGAAAAGTTTTCTCCCTAAAAAGAAGGATATTCAGCGAAAATGGCTCCTTGTCGATGCCGACGGTGCCGTTCTCGGAAGATTGGCCTCGAAAATCGCGATGATTTTAATGGGCAAAACCAAGCCTATTTATACACCGCACCTCGATACAGGTGATTATGTTGTCGTAGTAAACGCTGATAAAATCCGTGTTACAGGCAACAAAAAAGATTATAAGGAATACCAATATTACACCAGCTACCCGGGCGGCCACAAATATGTCAGCTTTCAGGCTTTGATGGCGAAGAAACCGGAGAAAGTTCTTGAGCTGGCGGTAAACAGAATGATGCCGAAGAATACAATCGGAAAAAATATGCTTAAAAAACTCAAAATTTACCGCGGCGACAAGCACGAGCAAGTCGCTCAGCAGCCCGAAAAAATCGAACTGTAAAAACACCTTTACGGAAAACTGAAATATGACTGAAAAATCAGCAAACAGCCCTCTGGCAGACTTGAAACTTGGCACAGATGCAAGTCCGATCCCAAGTCCGACTGTACAGAAAATTGAACCAAAATGCGGCTTTCATTGGGGAACCGGAAGAAGAAAAACCTCTGTCGCAAGAGTAAGAATTAAACCGGGCAGCGGAACATTCAAGGTCAACCGTAAAGATATGAAGGAATACTTCACAAGACCGCAGGATATCGGAAATGTTATCGCCCCTCTCAAGGCAACTGATACATTGGCAAGCCTTGATGTATTCGTAAATGTAAAAGGCGGTGGGATTACAGGTCAGAGTGGAGCGATTATGCTCGGCATTGCAAGAGCACTGAAAAACTACGACCCATCTCTGGCCCAAAAACTCAGAGACGGCGGATTACTTACAAGAGACGGCAGAATGGTCGAAAGAAAAAAACCGGGCAGAGCCGGTGCCAGAAAGCGGTTCCAGTTCTCAAAACGCTGATTGCAAATTATATTCAGGATTATTACAATGGCCGC
>JAQTQF010000253.1 GCA_028712345.1 Phycisphaerae bacterium
TCACCCTTGGCTACTTTACGGGCTGCCGCGCCGTTGAGGCAAATTGTCCCGGAATTACGCTTGCCTTTAATGATATAAGTTGAAAACCGTTCGCCATTGTCAACATCATATATTTCCACTTTCTCATAAGGCACCATTGCCGCTTCTTCCAATAGTTTTTCATCAATCGAAATGCTTCCCTCGTAATGGAGATCGGCATCGGTGACCGTCGCACGATGAATTTTTGATTTTAACATGAATCTTTGCATTTTTTTACTCCTTAGAGATATGATTATTACGCATTCAGTTTCTCACCAAAAACGTGATTATCTATAAGTCGCGTTGTTCCCACCTTCACGGCCAACGCAATAACTGCCTCGCCCGTTATCTCCTCCAGATCAGCAAGTGTAGTTGTATCGCAAATTTTAATGTAATCAATATCGATATAAGGGGAGCTTTTAATTAATTTTGTAACCTCATTAATAATGATTGTCGAATTTCTTTCGCCGGCGTTATAAAGCTTTTGGGCCAATTTAAGGGATTTAATCAGATTCAGGGCGGAAGACCGCTCATTTTCCTTCAGGTAAACATTACGCGAACTCATGGCCAGACCATCGGCTTCCCGCACTGTAGCCAAACCTATTATCTCCAGATCAAGGTTCAAATCTGCAACCATCCGCTTTATTGTTATAAATTGCTGAAAATCTTTCCTGCCGAAAACGGCAACATGCGGTTTAACGATATTAAAAAGTTTATTACAGACGGTTGTAACGCCGCGGAAATGACCGGGACGCGATAAACCGCATAAATTCTGTGTTACTTTTTCCACATTTACATAAGTTTGGTAATGCGCCGGATACATGTCTTTGTCCGACGGATAAAAAATTACATCCACTGCGACGCTTGCGGCCATGCGGCAATCACGATCAAAATCCCGGGGATACTTTGATAAATCTTCTTTAGGACCAAATTGAGTGGGATTGACATAAATACTGACGACCAGACAATCGCCTATTTTCCTGGCTTCCCTCATCAAATCCAGATGGCCTTCATGAAAATAGCCCATCGTGGGCACAAAAGAAATTTTTTTGCCCTGCAAGCGCACGGATTCAGCGAAAGACTGCATCTGGAATATGGAATCAATAACTTTCATTTTCTTCTCAAAAAAAAAGCCCCGCGTCGCTAGACGAAAGGCTTAATAATCACTTGATAATTACCGCATTTTTACTTACCTGCCGTCCCGGTCCTTTGGGGATCCAAGCGTCGGACGCTCTATTACTAAACATAAATGTTTTTGTCAAGAAAATTATATGAGCAAAATACTCTTATCCGACCTGTGTTCAATTATGATTTATATTACTCGGTTATCAATAAACTTTACAGCGGTGAGACAGTTTTCATTTGCGTAATTTGATAAAGTACGATAGTCTTCAAAAAGGTGAAGATATTACTTGCGGCTTGCATAATAATATGTTCCGGCGAATTAATGTTTTAGCATAACATTTTAATAATTATACGGTATTTTCATATTTTGTGTAATTGGAAATGATCATGCTAAAATTAAAACTTGCACTGGAAATAATTATCAGGTTTAAAGAACGCTGAGTTTTTGCTCAGTGGTAAGACGTAAAGTAACTTCCAATTATGCTGTTAAATAAAAATTATAAAGGAAGGAGTAGAGAGTATGTACAGGAAGTATAGTTTTTTAAATCGTAATTTTTTAGGGTTGCTTTTAGGAATGATTTTTTTAGCTACGGCAATCGGTTGCAGCGGTCTGGGCTCCGGTGTCAACGGCGCCCCCGCATTAACAGGTGTGTTCATTGACAGTCCCGTCGCAGGCATTACCTACAAGACGCCGACTCTCGGTGGATTGACGGACGCAGCCGGTACTTTCAATTATAAGGCGGGTGAAGTAGTTACATTTTCTATCGGCGGTGTTGTACTCGGTTCCGCTCCGGGAAAACCGATCTTGACTCCACTGGACATAGTTGAGGGCGCCAAGGACACTGCCGATCAGCGGGTTACTAATATCAGTGCTTTTCTGCAGACACTTGATCAGGACGGCAATCCCGCAAACGGCATCACCATCAGCAGCAAGACTGCCTCCTTTGTTGAAAAATACGGAAAAGGGATAAATTTCAACTCCAATATCCGTGCTTTTTCCTTCAATCCCGGTTTCCGGCAGGTGATGACTGAATTAAACGAAGTCGACGCTTTCGGCGATATTCCCCGAGCGGTTATGTCACCGAAAGTCGCCAAGAAGAATTTGGATAATGCAATCAGCAAATTGAAAAAATAAATTATAGCAGCTAAAAAGCATTTCACTTTTTACAAAAAAGGCTTTTGTCGCCCGACAAAAGCCTTTTTTGTATCCGGAATATCACAATTCGTGATGAACGATCAGCACAGAGCAGTGAGCGGAGCCTATCCTCCGGCTCATCAGCGAAGCTTCCCTGTCCGAGTCTTGAATACTGCACCTCGGCCTTGAACAGGTCTGGGCTATACTGCTCCTGGGTTTATTTTCCCCGCCCGCTTCATGACAGCAATGCCGGCTGCAGCCGCAATCACGCACAGGACAATGTAAAGCGCAAACGCCAGGTGGTAACTCTTTGTCGAGTCATAAATGAAACCGGACAGCGGTACGCCCACGGCTGTTCCGAGTGTTGTAAAAATATTCAGGAAACCGTAAATGACGGCAAAGTGTTTCTGGCCCAGAACGCGAGCCGTCATGAGGGGCGGCAGGACTGTCCGGACGGCAATGGAGAAACCAAACATGATATTAAAGAGAATCGCCACCCACATTAACTGTGAACCGTAAAGCAGGGCAATCGAAATCATCAGGCCGGCCATGCAAACAAGATAGCTTTTCAAAAGTCCGAGCCGGTCGGCAAGCCCTCCCACCAAAACCTTACCAAAAATAAGCATGGTCATGTGCAGGGACATGAGCGTTGCCGCTGTTGTAGAAGAAAATCCGATATCCGTCAGATAGGGCACAATGTGGTGAAGGACACCCATATTGGCGATAGCGATCAGCAGGATAATGACGGCCAGCAACCAGAAAGCTTTGTTCCGGAACGCCGCCATCGCCGTCAATCCTCCCTGCTCGGCCAGAGTTTGTCGGGTAACCGCCTCCTCGCCGCCGTAAGGCAGAAGGCCTTTATCGGACGGCTTCGCGCGGACGATAAAAATTGCCGTCGGGACGGAGAGA
>JAQTQF010000024.1 GCA_028712345.1 Phycisphaerae bacterium
GTGCTCGGCAACGATATAAAAATAGAAGATATAGAAACGAAACAGTTAGACCTTGTCGTAATTGTTGATACAAATAGTTATGTTCAACTGACAGAATTTGATAAGTGGCTCAAGACTTCAAAGATTCCCGTGCTTGTTATCGACCATCATCTTACCGGAGACGGACTTGGTACAGTCGAAATAGTGGACTCGACCGCCGCGGCAACCGGTGAGATAGTGTTTGACCTGATTAAATATGCCGGCTGGAAAATCACACCCGCCATTGCCGAAGCGTTATTCATCGCGATTTCAACGGATACCGGCTGGTTCAGATTCGACAACACCGACAGCAGGGTTATGCGCAATGCTGCTGAACTGATTGACTATGGCGCCAAATCGTCCAAAGTTTATCACGAAATGTTTCAAAATTATTCGCCTCAAAGGCTCAAGCTTTTGGGAAAAATGCTTGAAAATCTTGAACTGCATTGCGACGGCAAAATCGCCTTGCAGTTTATTATGCGCAGCGATTTCGATGCGACAGGAGCGACTGGCAGCGATACGGAAGATTTTGTTAATGAATGTCAGAAGATAAGTTCCGTTGAAGCGGCAGCTCTGTTCGTGGAACTTAAAGACGGCGGTTTCCGCTGTTCGCTGCGAAGCAACGGCTTGGTCGATGTTCGCCAAATCGCATCAAAATTTGGCGGCGGCGGGCATAAAGTTGCCGCCGGTGTAAACCTCGAAGGACCGCTCGATGCGACAAAGAAAATGATTCTCGGTGAATTCCAAAAGGCTCTGGCAGGCAAATAATCTTGTCTATCTGAAAGTTTTAATTTTTATTATGCCTTTGGAATTTATTATTGCTGTTATCGCGCCGTCTTTGGGCGTGTAATAACTGCGTTCAAATTCCTTAATTTCCTTATTTACCCCGGAAAACCGGGTTTCTGAGCAGCTTGTTATCAGATATTCGGGTTTGAAGAAATTCAAAAAACCTGCGTCGGTCGTCCTGCCCGAGCCGTGATGAGGAGTAATGAGTAAATCGATATCCAGTTCTGGATACAAACTCATCAATCGCTTCTGGACATCGGCGGTTATATCAGAGCAAAACAGGATTTTCTTTTCTGCGTATTCGGCCAGAAGTACGAGTGAATTTTGATTGTCCGTTATAAATTTTTCATCTGGTAAATCTTTTGGCCATAAGACGCTGATTTTAGTTTTACCAATGGATATATTTTCCGGTGCAGCTTGCAACCAGAGATTTCTATCTTCAAGGAATCTTTCCAGTTCCATAAGGGTCTCGCTGTTGCTTTGTATAAATTGCGAGGTTGTGTAGATATTTTTGCAATTGTGTTTTTCGAGAATCTCCGGCAGGCCGTTGTAATGGTCAATATCGTTATGGCTGATATAGACGGAATTGATGCTGTCTATGGCCATATAGCCAAAGAAAGGATTTACGATATTGCCGCCGATATCGCTTTTAGATATTGAACCGGCATCGATAATTATATTTTGTCCGTCCGGCAAATTTACGACTGCCGCCTGTCCATGGCCGACCGAGAGAACGGTTAATTTTAAATTATTTGAATCCCTGAAGTTATTTATAGAAAAAACGGCAGCAAACAAAAGTATCATTGCTGTCGGATAGGCAAGATTTACGAGGGGTCTTTTTCTAAATGGGAAAAACTTCCACAATAAAAGCAGCAGATAAAACAGTAAAACAATATAAAAAGCCGGCTTGCCGATAATTATAAAAGTAAACGGGATTTTGGCGAAGGCTGTAACGAGATATGAAAGGATTTTTGCTGAAAAATCGATTATGACTGCAAGACCAAAAGCTAATGTCGGCAGCAGGGGATTTAATAGAATTTTTAATGCCCCGAGGATGAGAATAACCGTTACCGGAAAAGAGGCCGGCACAGTTAATATGGCAGTAAATAATTGCATCTGGTAAAAATGCCAGGCGATTATCGGTATAACGGCAAGCCAGGCGGCAAGGCCTACCGAAAGCATATCGACAAACATTCGCAGCGGCGGATGCAGGAAATTTTTTCGCAAAGGTTCGATAGGCAGAGAAAGAAGCCTGCTGATTGGTTTGTAGAACAGCAATATTCCGAGTAATGCGGCGAAGGATAACTGAAAGCCGGGATTTAAAAAATCCATCGGTCTTATGAGCAAAAGAAAAATTGCTGAAACGGCCAAAGAGTTAAGGGCATTTGACCGGCGATTGAACATTCGGCCTATGCAAAAGACAATAAACATTATACCGGCTCGAAGAATTGATGAGTATGCAGGAACGACAAGAAGAAAAACAACCGTTGCAATAATACAGGCAATTGACCGGCCTGTATGCAGAAGCCCCGCCTTTTTGCAAACCCACCATGCGAAACCGGCCAAAATGCCGACATGCAGACCGCTCAAGGCGACCAAATGCACAAGACCTGTCTTGATGAAATCGTTATAGAGCGGTCTGTTAATTTTTGCCCGGCTGCCCAGCAGGAGCGCTTCGGCAAGATGCATATTATCGTTTGACTCTGTATTTTCAAGCAGGGCGATTGTTGCGAGCCTGCGAAACTTTGCTTTTATATCAAATGGCGATTTTAGTTTTTCAGTGCCGGTAATTGTTATTGCGTTTGCGGATTTGACCGAAGCTGAAAGGAAAACGCCGTTGCGTCTCATATATTCGGCGATATTAAATTGGCCGGGGTTATCGGCGGACGAGAATTTTTGCAACCGGCAGAAACTTTCAAATCCATCGCCGCAGTTTACATCGTTTACCTCGCCCGATATGTAAAATTTTATTGTGCCGCAAGCATTCATCCATCCGACATCGGTTTTTATGCTGGTTACTTTTGCGTAAAAACTCGTATAAGGATAGGAACGGGAAAATTTTGAAAAAAGCCACCTGTCGTCTGCTTTGACAGTGAACGGTTCGGAAATTACCTTTGCCCTGATGTGAGCGAATGTAAAATCTTTTACAGTGATATTGCGGATATCGTTTGCAACGGGGCGATTGAACGCCAAAAGTCTTAGCCCGCCCAAACAGCAAAAACACAATATGACAATAATTAAAATTGAATCGGCAGAATGTCTGAAGAAAAAATAAGAAATTAAGCAGAGAATAAATATCCCGGCCCAGATGGTTAGAGGAAAAACAAAGTAAAATTGCAAAACAAGGCCGATGATAAGGCCTATAGCAGGCAGAACAACGGGACAGGAAAGGATAAATTGTTTAAACAGTATCGGCCTTGGTATAAGCTGCCGCTGAAACTCCTCGATTTTTCGCCGTATATCGTCCATAAATTATAAATTAGCTATATATTTGATTTGTAAAATACACTCTTATATTTTTCGAGTCAACTGCTAAAAATGTTGCCGGCGGGCTGCAATCAGAAGTTAAAATTTGACCACTTCAGGCATATTTGGTATTTTACCCGAAAGCAGGCTCAGCGGCGAAGCTGGGTTTTAGATGTAAAATGTTATAATTAGACAAACTATTTATATTTGGAGACATATCAGGATGTTTGACCTTGTGCCAATCTCAATAACCGGTTTCAATAAACTTAAGGAAGAACTGAGCCGGCTCGAGAAAGAACGGGCTGAGGTGAGCAAAAGGGTTGGTGAAGCTCGTGAAATGGGCGATTTAAGGGAAAACGGCGAATATATTTATGGTCGCCAGCATTTAGGCTTTATCGACGGGCGTCTGGGTGAATTGAGGACGCAAATAAACCGGTCAGAAAAAATTGATTGCACGAAAGTTCAATGTGACCGTGCCGTGTTCGGCACCATAGTAACTTTGCTGAATCTGAATACTCAGGAGAAAGTGACCTATCAATTGCTGGGCCCTAATGATGCCGACCTCGATACGGGAAGCATTTCAGTTTACTCGCCTGTAGGCGATGCTGTCCACGGACTTGCGATAGGAGAAAAGACATTGGTAAAAAGTCCTCGCGGCGAGTCTCATTTTGAAGTAATTGACATTGCCAAATCGCAAATTGAGTAGAACATGTTTTGTCTTATGACAAACCCCAGACTCCTGTGGTCGGGAGTTCTCACTTTGTAATTTTTTCCATACCGTTCATATATGGCTGCAAGACTTTCGGGACATTTACCGAGCCGTCGGCGTTCTGGTTCAATTCCAAGACAGGAATTAAAATTCGAGGCGAAGCGATGACGGTATTATTCAATGTGTGGCAGAAAAGGTTTTTCTTTGTTGCATTATCCTTGTAGCGGAGATTGAGTCTTCTTGCCTGGAAGTCGTAGAATTTGCTTGCGCTGTGCGTTTCGCCGTAGCTTTTCCTTGAAGGCATCCACGCCTCGATATCATATTTTTTCGCCTGTCCTCTGCCCAAATCACCGCTGCAAACCATCACAACGCGATATGGTATTCCCATCGCCTGCATAACGCCCTCGGCGTTGGCGCGGATTTCTTCGTGAAATTTTGCGCTTTGTTCGGCATCGTTTTCGCATACGATTACCTGCTCGACTTTATCGAACTGATGGATTCTGTAAAGGCCGTAGGTGTCTTTGCCCGCCGCCCCGGCTTCTCTGCGATAACAGGTGCTCAGGCCGACGAATTTTTTCGGGAGTTCCTCGTGTTTGAGAATTTCGCCCATATGATAGGCGGTAATCGGTACTTCGGCAGTTCCGGCGAGATTCAGTTCATCGCGTTCCATTCGATAGGTCTGCTCTTCTGCGCCGGGATAATAGCCCGTCCCTGCCATCGCCTCGTTTTTCATCATCATCGGAACGCTGAAAGGCACATAGCCTTTTTGGGCCATATAATCCATCGCAAATCTGAGAATCGCCCAGTGCAGCATAGCGCCGGCGCCTTTTAGAAAATAATTTCTCGTACCGGCAAGCCTGACGGCTCTTTCGACATCTATTATATCGAGCAAGGTGCCGAGCTGAATATGGTCCTTCGGCTCAAAATCAAATTTTCTAATCTCGCCCCATTTGACTATTTCAACATTCTCCGTATCGTCCTTGCCGAGCGGAACATCGGAATCCGGCGGCTGGGGAACATTGAGCATCATTGCATCAAAATCAGGCTGAACATTTTTGAGCTGCTCGGCCAGACCGGCTTCTTCGCTTTTCAGAGCTGAAAGTTTATCGAGCGTATTTTTCTTTTCGTCGCCGGTAAGTTTCGGGATTGATTTGCCCAGCGAATTCTTTTCGGTGGTAATATCCTGCAGGCGGGTTTTGGTTTCCTTCAGTTTTGCATCGAGTTCGAGCAGCTTGTCGATATCGACGGTGAAATTTTTTGCCTTGCAGGCGTCTTTAAACTGCTGAGGATTTTCGCGAATCTGTTTGATGTCAATCATAAAAAATCCGTGTTAATTCGTGTTCATTTTTACCCGCCCGTGGCGGGCGTGGCTAATTTTTGTATCTTTTTACTATAACCACATTATTTTGTCCGCCGAAGCCGAAAGATTCGTCCAGTGCGATATCAACTTTCGCCTTTCTCGGTTTGTTCGGCACATAATCAAGGTCAAGGTTCGGGTCCGGGTCGTTATAATTTATCGTCGGCGGCAGGATGTTGTCCCGTATCGCCAGAACGCAGGTAATAAGTTCAGCCGCTCCGGCGGCGCCGATTAAATGGCCGAGCATACTCTTAACGCTGCTTACCGGAGTGTTTTTAGCCTCTTCCTTAAAGACCGTTTTTATCGCGAGAGTTTCAATAGCATCATTCTCGTTGGTGCTTGTGCCGTGAGTGCTTACATAATCAATATCTTTATAGGTAAGTCCCGCATCACGGATTGCCGAGCTGATTGCCTGTACCGCTCCGCGGGCTTCTTCGTGCATATCTGTTACGCGGAAGGCGTCGTTGCTGCTGCCGTAGCCGATGAGCTCGGCAAGAATTTCAACGCCGCGCTTCTTTGCCGATTCGAGCGTTTCTAAAATAAGTATCGCCGCTCCTTCTCCGATAACAAAGCCGTCCCTGCTTGTAGTAAATGGCCTCGATGCGGTTTGCGGGCTGTCGTTTCTCGTCGAAAGGGCGGTAAGCCGGTTAAAGCCGGTAACTCCCAGCGGATGTATCATCGAATGGGCGCCGCCTGCGATGATGCAGTCTGCCCGGCCGGATTGTAATATCTTAAACGCTTCGCCTACTGCCTGGGTGCTTGCCGCACAGGCAGTAAGACAGCTTCGCACAGGCCCGCGTGCGCCGGTGCACATAGCGATATGAGCGGCGGGCATATTCGGCTCCTGCTCAAGTTCGCGGTATGCGGTCATTTTGCCGAAGGCCACCTGTGCCCATTTGTTCCAGTCCATTTGACTGTTCGCATCGTTCCAGCCGGCGACAATAGCGTTAAAGAAATTTTCGTTATCGACCGAGCCTTCACCCGCGCCTAAATATATCCCCATTCTTTTTCGGTCGATGCTGTCTTTGGGGGTTGGGTTTTCAAAATCTATCTTTGCCTGTCTGCACGCCTCAGCCGTTGCTCCGACGGCAAAACCGCTATGCCGATTACTGTTTTTGTGAAGCTCAGGATTTTTCGTATATTTTGTGAGGTCGAAATTTTTGACTTCGGCGCAAAACTGTGTCGGAAATGTCGATGCGTCAAAGATTGTGTTTGTGTCAATTCCGTTTCGGCAGTTTAGAATATTATCCCACATCTCGGCGACACTGTTGCCCAGCGGACAAACGATGCCGATACCTGTTATTACTACACGATTTTTATTTTGCTTATTCATATTTTTTAAGTATTACCGCCGCGGTCTGGCCGCCGTAAGTATAACTGCAGCAAAGTACATAGTTGATATTTTTCTTAATCTGCTGTCTTACGATATTGAGTTTGCAATTCTCATTGATATTTTCGCAGTTTTTCGCCGCCGGTATAATTCCATCTCTGATTGCGCAGCAGGCGGCAATAACATCGACCGCACCGGCTGCCGAACCGGTATTGCTCACTATGCTCTTCGTCGGCAAAACTGGTATTTTATCAGCGGCGTCGCCCAGAGCGTTGCGAATTGCCGTCGCCTCGGCAATATCGTCGCAGGCTATTCCTGTTCCGTGAGGAATTATCAAATCCAGCTGCTCAGGTTTTATTCCCGCCTCGTCCATTGCCGCCTCGATTGCATATTGAATACCTTTACCGTCCGGCTCAAGGCATTCGTATTTTGAATTGATACTGCAGCTCTGGCCGAGGCCTGCTATTTGAGCGTATATCTTTGCGTTTCGCTTTTTCGCGTTTTCGACCGTCTCCATTATTGTACAAGCCGCCGCTTCGCCGAATACCGAACCAGCCGCATCGGCATCGAAAGGCCTGCAGGCCTTTTCGGGATTGTCGTTGCTCTCAGCCGTCGCTCGTTTGTTAAGACATTGTCTCAAATGTACAATCGGATTTACCTTTGCTTCTCCGCCGCCTGCAAGAGCCATATCCGCATCGCCTCGTGCGATTATCTGGGCGGCTTCTCCGATGGCGATTTGGCCTGCCGCCTCTGCGCAGGTTATCGTATTGCTCGGACCCTGAATATCGTGGATTATACCAACATGACAGGCGAGCATATTAGGCAGATATTTTAAAAGCCAAAGAGGCGTAAGCTGGGTTATGCCGTCGGCGCCCCATTTTTTTATATCGAATTTGCCGTCGGTAATGCTCTTTGCCACAGCGGGGGCGAGCTCGATAAGGTCGCAGCTTATCAGGCCTGCTCCGAGAATAATTGCCGTTCTTTGCGGATTGATTGAAACATTCTGTTCATCGAAAGCCTTTGTTGTTAGCCCGGCATCTTTGAAGGCCTCATCGGCAGCAACAACGGAAAGCTCGATATCTCGAGACATCAGCTTCGTCGTCTTGCGCATTGCTTTTGGGACATAGTCGCGAATTTTGAATTCCGGAGCCTGTCCTGCGATTTGGCAGGTAAAGCCGGAAGCATCGAATGCTGTAATCGGCTCGATTCCGCTTCTTCCCTCGCACAGTGCCGACCACAAGTCCTGATAGTGCAATCCGAGAGGGGTAATTGCTCCCAGTCCGGTTATTACGGGATAATCGACGGTCATCTGTTGCTCCCGAAGGCCGGTGCCGGGATTCCTGAAGACCTCAATACAACTCCGAACAAATCGGTGAACACAAAATTTTCCTGTGGGAATTGTTTTCCCGCCAGATTCTGGTCGATATGGCTGAACATCAAATCAATCTCAGCGATTATTTCATCGTCTCTGGTTATTTTTCCGGTAGTCCCTGCCGCCTCCGGTGCGATGGATTCGATATCGGCGTGCAGCTTTATCGTATCGCCTGGGCGGACATAATTAAAGAATACCGCTTTTTTAATTTTGGCCAGGATTACCTTTTCCTTGAAATCCCTTGCCTGTCCGACAAGAATTCCTGCCGTCTGAGCCATTGCCTCAATCATCAGACACTCGGGCATAATAGGAAAGCCGGGGAAATTGTCGTGCAGGTGCTCCTCGGCCATAGTTACATTTTTCACGGCCACGGCATTCTTGCCGCTGTTGAATTCAACAAATTTGTCTATCCATATCCATCGCATTTTTTTATGTCATTCCCGCGGAAGCGGGAATCCAGCAGATTATTTTACGAATTTAACTTTGCATCGACGAAGTTAACAAGCACATCGACGGTAAACAAATCGCCGATTTTATTAACATTCGGGTCTGCCTCAAATTTTGAAATATCGGTATGCGGCATTCTCTTTTTCAATTCGTCCAGACCCTTTTGGGTGAGTTTTCCGCCGCTGACAAAGTCTGTACTGCTCAACAAAGCCTCGGCAGGAAACAATTCTTCTCGCGGGATTTTAACGCCGAAAGCTTTTTCCATACGGAAAACTATATCGAGAAAGTCTATGCTCTCTGCGCCGAGGTCGGCCATTAGTTTAGCCTCCGGCGTAACCTCTTGGTCATCAACGCCAAGCGCATCAACAAGAACATCCTGAATTTCCTTTAAAATTTCATCCTTTGTCATAGCCATAAATTAAATCTCCGAAAAAATTACGATCCTTTAATATTTAAGTATCAACCACAGAGAACACAGAGATAAAAGAAAGAAGAAGTTAGAAATAAAATTCTAAAATCTAAAATCTTTATGTTTATTCGTGTTCATTCGTGGCTAATTTTTCAACAGTTTAAACCGTTCTTTCAGTTTTTCTATAATATACGCGTCTTCGACCGCAAACTTCGAGTCTTTCTCGGCAAGGTTAAAATGCCTCAGACAAAACCTTGCCTCGACGATAGATTCCTCTCCACAGACACCGACGGCTGAGAAGGAGCTGATATTTTCTTCTATAGTCTTTGCCGTAACGGTATATTGAATTTTTGTGCCCGGAGCGGCAAAGCTTTTGTATTTTACATTTTTTGCCTCAGCAAGCAACACCATACTGTGGGCGAAGTTTTCACTCGCCCGAACGAGCCAGCAGGCCGATTCAATCAGCCCCTGCAGCAGAAAAACGCCCGGCAGAACCGGAAAAGTCGGAAAATGGTCGGCCAAATACTCTTCGGACAGAGATACATTCTTGACCGTTTGTATCTCTTTGCCGAGGTCTATTTTAACTATTTTATCAATCAGGATAAATTTCATTATGGCCGGTATTGTAATGATTAAATCTGTGTTTTCCACCTTTTTTTTAATTATAGGGGATAGGGTAGAGGGTATAGACGCTAGTTTCTATTTCTATTGCAAAATCGGATAATTACGATATATTTCACGGGATGAAAATACGAAACGCGAAAATTGCTGATGTCGATACGATTCATTCGCTGATAAGTCAGTATGCCCAGCTTGACCGGATGCTGTTTCGCTCAAAAGCATATATATATGATAATCTGCAGATGTTCAGCGTAGCTGAAATTGACGGCAAAACGGTCGGATGCTGTGCGCTTCAGGTTATATGGTCGGACCTGGCGGAAATCAAATCATTGGCCGTTATCGATGATCACCAGAAAAAGGGTATCGGCAAAGCATTGATTGAAAATGCCGTCAAACAGGCAAAAGAGCTGGGGGTTAGCAAAGTCTTTGCGCTGACTCTCGAACCGAAATTCTTTGAAAAACTCAGGTTTACAATCGTTGATACAGAAACGCTTCCTATGAAAGTCTGGAGCGATTGTGCCCGTTGTCCCAAACAGGATAACTGTGACGAAACGGCGGTAGAGTTAGTTTTGAGTTCTCCGCAAGGAGTCCATAGGACTTAGTGCCTAGTTTTGAGTTTTGGACTGCCTCCGGCAGAACTATTTTTATGAAAACTCATCGGCCGTCAGGCAGATTCCTTAACTAAGAACTAAAGGGGATATCTAAAAATGCGACTGTCATTCTGAGTCCGCCGAAGGCGGACGAAGAATCTCGTTTTTGTCCGCTTGGGGATGGCTTACGCCAAAACAATAAGAGAGATTGATTCGTCGCTACGCTCCTCACAATGACATCCCTACTTTCGTGAGGACAAGTTTTTAGAGGCGGCCTAGAGACTCAAAACTCAAAACTCTCTCTTATCCCACTTGGCGGTGTTCAAACAGGGCGATGGCAATCAAAATAAAGGCGGCAGTGTAAATCAGGCCGTAAATTCCACAGGAGACGATATAACTGACGGAGATAGTGCAGGTTTGCTCGTAAATGGCATCGCTAATCCAGAAAACCTGAAGACTGGGGATGATTATTTTGCCTATTTTAGCCCACAAATGAGCATTTGCCAGCCTTCCAAAAACATAATCGCTCACCAATCCGAGCAGAAACAGGCCGACGCAAAGGCTTAGCGTGGTAAGGACATTAAACCTTGTCGAAAACATCAAGGCCGCCGAGGTGAGCACAAAAAGCGCAATTAAAAGCAGTATCGAGGCATAAACATCGATTAAATTAATCTTGTTTTCTGCGGGGTTGAATTTCCAGTCCCGGTCAATGAAGGCAAGAAACACGATAGTTATTGTCGCAAATGTTGAAGCCAAAATCACCGCTGTTGAAGTAAATTTCCAATCGTAAGAGTAGTTCAAAAAAACAGTTATGGTAAAAGTCAAACCTATTATAGTAATAGCGGATACCATAATAGTCATATCGTGGGTCTCTCGGGCGGTTGACATAACACCGTGCCGAATGGTCATCAGCATCGCAATTGTGCACAGATAATGGGCCAATATTACCGCTGCCATTACACCGACGAATTTGCCGAGTATGAAAATATACCGGCTAAGGGGCTTGGAAAGGGTGGTGAGGATGGTTTTTGTTTCAATTTCCTCCGTAATTGCGATAGAGGCGGAAAAAGTTGCAATGAACAACCCGGCCAGAAAAACCGTAGATAACCCTAATTCTCTCAGGAATTTGTTGTCATCGTCCATAGTGTACATGGACAGCGACGGACTTAAGAACAACAGGAACACAGCGGCGGCAATTATAATTGCGTAAACCGGCTGTCTTATTGTTTCGGTAAATGTATTTTTTGCTATTGAAAGCAGTTTATAAAGCATTTTTTCGAGATAAAAGTTTTACTATACAATATTTGACAAGTATACTACTCTGTTTTACGCTTGTAGTAAAGTATCTTTCTTGTATACTCTCGAATCGGGCGAGTTGTTCGCGGCGGCGACAAGGCCGTTTCGGGTTTCTGCAGGTCGACATATTTTAAAGAAATATCAGGAAACATTTGATGCAGATGGAATCAAAAAGAGCAGGAATTGTTTGTGTAATAGCACTTATATTAAGCACAATATTTTTCCTCGGCAGTTCTATACTATCCAGGGTTACGGGTGTTTTTGCGCTTTACGCAATTGGCTGGTATGTTATAGCCTCGGCGGTAATCTGGGCGTCTCTGGCGGTTCATTTCTATCAGAAATCTCTGGCTCAGCAGGAAAAACTCGATATGGCCGAGCTGCAGAACAGCACCGGCGATACGATATTTGAGTCGCAGAAAAATCATTCTGAACTTTTCGCGGTCGCACAAAACAGGCTGAGAATCTTTGAAAAATGGTTTTTGCCTGTTTTTTCCATTATCATAGCCATCTATGAAATAGTAATCGGGACCGTATTTATAAGGTATCTTTTGCGGCGTCAGGAAATTCCGGAAACAAGTCATTTACTTCTCGGCGCAGTTCTTGCCGTTTCGATTGCTTTTTTCAGTTTTCTCTTTTCATTGTACACCTGCGGGCTTTCAACACAGCAGCAGTGCCGTCCTTTAAGGGCGGGCGGAGGTTCTTTTCTCGCCGTTTCCATATTGGCCTTTGCGTGCGCTGCGGGTATGGCTTTTGCTCAGTTCAAGTTTACCGCCGTTCTTTCTGTTCTTGACTGGGTTGTGCCGATAGTTATTCTTACGCTCGGTATCGAAACAGTTCTTAATTTTATATTCAATTTTTACAGACCCCGATTACAGGGACAATACATCGGCAGCGCATTTGACAGCAGACTGCTTGCGACAATATCCTCACCCGGCAATGTTCTTCAGACCGCGGCAACCGCGATTGATTATCAATTTGGTTTTAAAGTTTCGCAGACATGGTTTTACAGGATAATCGCAAAAGCAGTTGTGCCTCTAATTATAGCCTCGGCGGTGATACTTTATTCCTTAAGCAGTATTGTTGTTATTGGACCCGACTCAGAGGCGATAATAGAACGATTCGGTTCGGCTTTTGACGATAGTGGAAAGGTCAGGCTCATCGAGCCGGGCCTGACATTCAAGCTGCCCTGGCCTTTTGAGATAGCAAGGGAATTTCCAACAAAGCAGATTCAGGAGATATATGTAGGTTATGTGCCCCAGGATGACCCTGACAGACAAAATAGTCCTTTGCTCTGGGGCAACGAGCATTACAAGGCCGAATATAATCTACTGGTCGCGAGCGAGACCACTAAATTGCAGGAAAAAGGCGCGGTGCCCGTAAGCATTATAAGAGCGGCTATTCCCGTTCAGTATAATGTTACCGACCTGTATAAATATCTTTACAATTACGCCGATGCCAAAAAGATTCTTGAGTCGATATGCTATCGCGAAGTGGTTAAAT
>JAQTQF010000254.1 GCA_028712345.1 Phycisphaerae bacterium
AGCAAAAAGAAGGTAAAAAGAGAATGAAAAATATCGGCAGCGTCGAGATACCGCAAAAAGCCTTTATGAGTATTCTTGACACAAGCGAATAGTGCCAATTGGCATTAATAACTATCGCGTTGAGCAGTGCGAAAACCTTTTAATTTTGAATCGCCTATTTCCTGCCAAGTTAATTAAAACGACTGCTTAGCCGCTAATTCAAATCTGAGGACTGTGAGCCATTTGACCTGGTTTTCAATTTTGGCAATGCCGATGACTTTTGCAAACTTGCCCTTCAATGCGCCAAGCTCTTTCCCCTTTGCATCGATTACGACATTATACTCAAGCACCCTGTCGCTGATTATAACTTCCACCAGCTCGCCCTGTTTATCTTTGACGGCATTGACTATGCCCGTGATCATTATCTTCTTGCCCTTCGGGGCCGGCTCATTAGCGTCTTCACCAAAAACGGGAATTACTAATGCCGTAACCATACATACTGCAACTAATGCTATCAGTTTTTTCATTTTTCACTCCCTATACTCAGATGAGACATTACAAACCTACTTCAAAACAAAGCCAAAAGAGAGTATCTCAACCCCTGTATTTTGTCAAGGATATTGAATATATCCCCCTATTGCCTCAAATCGACTCCGAGATTTTTGATTAAAACCGCGGCCACACAGCCTTAAGTGCTTATTTGGCAATATGTTATACTTGGAAATATTTATTAGTTATTCTTGCAACTTTTTTGTCTTGTTGTATAATTGCTTTACAAATTAAATGATGTATTTTTCAAAGGAGTGAATAATGTCTTTAGGTCAGATTATTCGCAAAAGACGGCACGAATTGAACATTACGCTCGACGAAGTAAGCGGCAAGACGGGTTTTTCAAAGCCTTATCTTTCGACGATTGAGACGGGCAAGGTAAA
Source organism: Phycisphaerae bacterium (assembly GCA_028712345.1). GTDB lineage: Bacteria > Planctomycetota > Phycisphaerae > Sedimentisphaerales > UBA12454 > GWC2-45-44. The sequence goes on from JAQTQF010000254.1 coordinate 912, forward strand.
AAATCCGCCTGGCGATAAGCTGCTGCGCAAACTCGAGGATGCTCTGCAATTTCCAGCAGGGACACTTAGGCATATAGCAAATCTCGACAGGATGCCCGCTGATGTTCGCCAGAAATTCGAGTCCTATGAAGCTGAAAATCAACGATGGAGAAAATTGGTTCAGGATCTCAAGGGCAAAAACGACAGCGGAAAGATAGACAAACTGCTTGCCGAGAGCAATTTGAAAACCGATGACAATGCCGCGATAAAACCTGGAAGATTGATACCTGTAATAAACCGCGTTGCTGCCGGTTATCCGGTTGACTTCGACGACCTTGAATACCCTGCCGGTTTTGCCGACGATTATGTTCGATGCCCCGATATTGACGATGCGCACGCGTTCGCAGTTCGCGTCATCGGAGATTCAATGGAGCCAAAATTTTTTGAGGGCGACATCGTAATCTTTTCGCCGGGAGCCGAAGTAAGAAGCGGCGATGATTGTTTTGTTCGATTCTCCCTGCCGCACGAGACGACTTTCAAGAGAGTGTTCTTTGAAGCGGATAATAAGGTGAGACTTCAGCCAAGGAATGAGAACTATGCTCCGCTGATTATGGAAGGGGCAAGAATCAACGGAATATACAGGGCTGCGATTAAATATGAAAGATTGTAATTAGGGTATAGGGCATAGGGTTTAGTAATTATTCCGCCAAATTCTACACCATATCTTATGTTTAAGGAATTATTTTTATGTCAGAAGCAAATGCACCAAAAGAAAAATCACAAAAATTTGATTTTGTAAGGCAAATCGTCGTTGATGACTGCAAAAACGGCAAATGGGAAGGCAGAGTCGTAACCCGATTTCCGCCCGAGCCGAACGGCTATCTTCATATCGGCCACGCAAAAAGTATTTGCTTAAACTTCGGAATCGCCGCAGAGTTCGGCGGAAAATGCCATCTCCGTTTCGACGATACCAATCCTGAAAAGGAAGAGCAGGAATATGTCGATTCTATTATGGAAGATGTCAAATGGCTCGGCTGGGACTGGGGCGAAAATCTTTTCTTTGGCTCCGATTACTTTCAACAGATGTATGACTGGGCAGTCGAACTCATCAAAAAAGGCAAGGCCTATGTCTGCGACCTCGACGCAGAGCAGATGAGGCAACATCGCGGGACGCCTACGCAGCAGGGAAAGGATAGTATATATCGTAATCGCAGCGCCGAAGAGAATCTCGACCTGTTCGAGAGAATGCGAAAAGGCGAATTCCCCGACGGCTCAAAAACGCTCCGCGCGAAAATCGATATGGCTCACCCGAACTTTAATATGCGCGACCCTGTAATGTACAGAATCGTTCACGCTTCACATCACCGCACAGGCGACAAATGGTGCATATACCCGATGTACGACTGGGCGCACGGGCTTGAAGATTCGATTGAAAAGATTACGCATTCGATTTGCACGCTTGAATTTGAAAATCACAGGCCTTTATATGACTGGTTTATTGACCAACTTGGCATTTATCATCCGCAGCAGATTGAATTTGCCAGGTTAAACATCAGTTATACAGTTATGAGCAAACGCAAACTTCTGAAACTGGTGCAGGATAAATTAGTGGCCGGCTGGGACGACCCAAGAATGCCGACCATCTGCGGAATGAGAAGGCGAGGGTTTTCGCCATCGGCGATAAGGAATTTCTGCACGAAAATCAGCGTCAATAAATTTAACAGTACAATTGACTTTGCGATGCTCGAACACTGCCTGCGTGAAGATTTGAATAAAACTTCTCCGCGGGTAATGGCTGTTTTAAATCCTCTCAAAATCGTAATTGAAAATTATCCGGAAGATAAAAACGAATATCTCGAAGCGGTAAATAATCCGGAAGCTCCCTCGGCAGGCAGCAGGCAAGTTCCATTCTCAAGAGAAATTTATATCGAGCGGGAAGATTTTATGGAAGATGCGCCGAAAAAATTCTTCCGCCTGGCGCCTAGCAGAGAAGTCCGCCTGCGATATGCGTATTTTATAACCTGCACAAATGTAATAAAGGATTCGGCGGGCAAAATCACGGAATTGCGATGCTCGTACGACCCTGCGACAAGGGGCGGCGATTCGCCGGACGGCAGAAAAGTAAAATCAACTCTGCACTGGGTCTGCGCAAAAAACGCCATAAATGCTGAAGTCAGATTATATGATAATCTGTTCACTAAGGAAAATCCTGAAGAAACTGAGGCTTGCCCGCCTGGGCGGGAAGGCAGGGATTTCACGGCTAAT
>JAQTQF010000255.1 GCA_028712345.1 Phycisphaerae bacterium
ATGCCGCCGGATTCTTCCTGGGCAATGCAAAATCCAACTCCAAAAGCAACAATAATAACGCCCGCAATAATACCGCATAATAAAATATTTTTGCCTTTCATGACTTTTTTCCTTTCGTTTCAAAAACAGGACATCTTAAAAAAACTAAACAATACGCTGAACGCCCCTCAGTACCGGCTGCTGTAAGTTATTTTTGCAGGTTCAAGATTAATCTCAAAATCACCGGTATAACCTGCTATTCGCAAGGCCTTTTCTTTATCTTGAACAATATTAGTCTTGGGATAATGAAAGACAAATGCCCCGAAATATCGATCCGTCGAGCCGGATGGTGATTTATATACCATTTCCAAATGCATAGTTGTCTCAGTAGGAACATTCATGAAAAGGAATTCATTACCGCTCAAAGCGCGTTTTACATCGTTTGTTTGCGTCGTATCAATAACAGCCGTATAACTGCCATCGGCAGCTTTTAAACTGATAGTCAGACCGCTGGGAATTTGTTTTAATGTACCGGCTGGAGTCTTTAGTTTAATCGCTCCCCAAACGCGAGAAAGTAACTTCTCTTCATTTTTCCCTCTTGCCTCGGTTGCAGATATGACGGCCGTTAATACCAGAAATAGCAGCGATAGCCTTGTCAATACTGTCAAATTTAGTCTTTTGCCCCCAAAAAACAACCTTGATGTCTTAAACTGCATATAGCCCTCTCATTCTGATGCTGAATTTTGAACACCTTTTGTTTTGTTCCTCAGCCTTACAGCGCCAAATGGGCTGAAGCTCAATATGCGATACAATTCATTATATTTCTAAATATTATGAATTGGGACAGTACCTACTATCCGTTCTCCATTTCAAAGCTAATGCTTTCCTCATACAAAGTAAAAAAACTTTACCTCGAAACTCGAAAAAATCAAACAAAATTAAAGAAAAGCAGTTAAAAATATATTAGCCAAAGCGATTCTGTTTTGTTAAACTTTTTGTTTCAACCCTTTTGGGCAAAATAGCATAAGTTTAAACTTGGATAGCAGTTATGACAGAAGAATTATCAATGGTTATATGATTAAGACCTGATTATGAAGAATAATAAGGAAATCTATATTATCGCAGGACCCAATGGGGCAGGTAAGACTACCTTTGCTCAAAAGTTTCTGCCATATTATGCCAATTGCCAAAATTTCGTAAACGCAGACTTTATCGCACAGGGGTTGGCACCATTTTCACCCCAAAAAGCAAATATCAGGGCTGGAAAATTAGTGCTTGAACAGATACATTACTACGCCGCCGAACAGCTTAATTTCGCATTTGAAACTACCTTGTCGGGAAAAACTTATCTTAATATTCTTAATAAATTTAAAAAAGACGGTTATAAGCTGCATTTGTTTTTCCTGTGGATACCCAATACAAAATTAGCTATTGCCAGAATTAGTAGCAGAGTTGCTCAGGGTGGACATAATATCCCTGCTGAAGATGTAAAACGGCGATTCGGGCGTTCGATATATAATTTCTTCAATCCATATATGCCCTTAATCGATTCCTGGATTCTCTTCGATAACACAAACAATAAGCCGTTGCCAATTGCAGAAGGAATAAATCAACAAGTTATTATTCTCAATCAGATATTATTTGAAAAAATCAAACAGTCCGCGAGGTAAATTATGAAAAAACGATTAACACTTCACGATAAAGCAAAACTTGCTATTAAAGAGGCGGTAAAGGAAGTCTATAAACAAGCCCAAAAAGATCGGCAGCCGTTGGCCGTATGGAAAGATGGCAAGGTCGTCCGAATACTGCCGGGAAAAAGAAAAAGCAAGTAAACACTCCAATTGGATTTAAATTATGACAGAAGAATTATCGACAGTTTATGAGCCGAGCCGGATAGAGAAGCTGGCCGATGAAATCTGGGCGAAGGGAAACTATTTTCATACCGCCCCTGACAGAGAAGGCAAGCCTTATACAATCGTAATTCCGCCGCCGAATGTTACTGGCGCTCTGCATCTGGGACACGCTATCGATAACACGCTGCAGGATGTGCTGATTAGATACAGACGAATGCAGGGATACAATACGCTGTGGATGCCGGGCACGGACCACGCGGGCATCGCCACCCAATCGGTCGTTGAAAAAAATCTCAAGGCACAGACCGGCCAGACAAGACACGACATCGGACGCGAAAAATTAGTCGAGATGATTTGGCAGTGGAAGCAGCAGTACGGCGACAGGATTCTCGAACAATTAAAACGAATCGGCGCAAGTTGCGACTGGGAAAGGGCCCGCTTTACGCTCGACGATATGTGCGCAAAGGCGGTAAGGCATACATTCGTAAACCTGTTTAAAAAAGGTTTGATTTATCGCGGCAAAAGATTAGTCAACTGGGATTCTGTTTTGCAGACCGCTGTCGCCGACGATGAAGTTGTTCATAAAACGGTGCAGGGCAATTTCTGGTGTATCCATTATCCGCTCGTTGACGGCGGCGGATTTGTAACGGTGGCGACGACAAGGCCGGAGACGATGCTCGGCGATACGGCAGTTGCGGTAAATCCGAAGGACAAAAGGGCGGCAAAATTTGTCGGCAAAAAGGTTCATCTGCCTCTGACCGGCAGAGAGATTCCGATTCTCGCAGACGATTATGTAAAGCTCGGCGAGGGCACGGGCTTTTTGAAGGTAACGCCCGCCCACGACCCGAACGACTACGAAATAGGCCAGAGGCACAAACTTGAAATGCTCAATATCCTTACGCCTGACGGCAGGATAAACGAAAACGGCGGCAAATACGCCGGGCTGGACAGATATGAAGCAAGAAAAGCTGTTGTTGAGGATTTAAAAGCGCAGGGGCTGCTTGAAAAGGTCGAGCCGAGAGAGCACGAGGTCGGCCATTCCGACCGCAGCGGCGACATTATCGAGCCGTACCTTTCCGATCAGTGGTTTGTAAAGGTCGCCCCGCTGGCGAAGGACGCGATTAAGGCCGTCGCCGACGGCAGGATAAAATTCCATCCCGACCGTTACGGCAAGACATACCTCGACTGGCTTGGCGGAATCAGAGACTGGTGCATCAGCCGACAGCTTTGGTGGGGCCATCGCATCCCCGTCTGGTATTGTAATGACTGCGAGCATACGAGCACCGGCATCGAAGACCCGACGGAATGCGAAAA
>JAQTQF010000256.1 GCA_028712345.1 Phycisphaerae bacterium
TGCTATTGCGTCAAAGGTCGATATCATTCCCGTAACAGTGCCGAGAAGTCCGAGCAGCGGAGCTACTCCGGCCAGTATTCCTATGGACGGCAAAAACCTTTCTATTTTGGGCAGTTCGTGCAGGATAGATTCTGCAATGGCATCTTCCATCACAGTCTTATCCTCAAGACGGCGAGATAAACACGAAAGCAGTGTCCTTGAAATAACACTTGGGTTTTGAATGGCAATATTCTCTGCCTTCTGGAAATTTCCAGCATGACAGGCGGCAAGGATACGCTCTGCAACTTCGACCGTATCGTCACCCTGTTCAGAAAGAAATTTAAATTTTTTAATGATTAGCATCGAGGCAAGCAAGGCGACAATTGCCAATGGAATCATTACCGGCCCGCCCGTAGCTAATTTTGTCCAAAAACCCGATTTATAATTATGCTCTGTGGTCAACTGTTGAGTAACATCTACCGGCAAAAAATAGACTCTGCTTTTTGACACAGCTTTTTTAATTGCAAAGCGAATTTCTTTTCGAGCCCATTTTGGTATATCCTCGTTCCACCTGAATCCCTTTTCGTCGCCTGAAGCCGATGCGGCTATGGCAATCTGTCCCGAAGGACTCCTGTAAGCAAAAAGTACCTGGCCGATACGAAGCAACTGCACCTGTTTTTCGTAGCCTTGTGCATCACGAATATTTTGACTAAAAACCGCAGATGTGCAGCTTTCCTGCAGAAGAGAAGCGAGCAGTTTAATTAACGGATTCATATCAGGCTGTAATGGTTCGGTTTTTTCCAAAGATGACTTAATATCAAACAGCAGTTTGCTTTGCTCCTGGCGGGATTCAGAGGCAGGCAATGTATCAAGCAAGTCTGAAAGTTTCTGGCAGGAGTCGGTAATGATAATTCTTATCTCGGCAGATTGCTGTTTGAACGAGTCCTGCTGTTGCCGCAGCTTTTCTCGCTCGCTGCGTCTTTTTTCCAACTGAACTTCTTTATTTGCAATGGCAAATTTACGATCCACTATCTCATTAACCAACTGCTCCTGGCGAATTTCAGCTTCTTTCAGTTCCGTTTCCTGCAACTGCAGTTCCTGTTCGATTCGTTTTTTTTCAGCCGTTAATTGCCGACGCGTTTGTTCTATTGCAACCTGAAGACTTTTGTCTGTGTCATCCGACTGTGCGTATACTGCAACCGAAGTAATTGCAAGAAATATCCCCGCAGCAATAAACAGAAAGTGGTTGTGTTTCCTGCTCATCATTTTTTGTTACCTTCGGTTTTCGTCTGCGTGTTGACAGGTCCCATCTTTATAGGGAGCTGTACATATTTAGGCACATTTGTTCCGTCCAAAATTTCAATCGCCTCTTTCACTGAGTCTGCAATTGGACCTTTTGCTTTTTCCCATCCGGCTCCTTCTGTCCATATTCCCGTCTGGCCGTCCTGCTCGGTCACATACCCCAAAAATTGATGTCCTACACGAAAGAGTCTTGCGTATTGCAGTCTGCCCTTACCCATATCAACCTGATCCGTGAAGGTTTCGCCTGAACGGGCAATTCTCAGCTCTTCCTGAGAAAAGTTCCATATCCTGCCGAATATTTCCGTTACAGACGCCCCCTGCGACGATTGTCCCGCAACACTAATGCCATTGAGCCTTGATAATCTGTCGCTCTTACGATAGGGAATTCCATCTTTAATCTTCTCTGTCTGTTCGGCTGCAAACTGTTCGAGTGTTTTTAATGCAGATGACTCTGTGGATTTATTTTTCTCGTTTTCAATTTGCAAATTTTGAATATCTGATTGTATTTCAGAAAGATTTTTGTCTATCTGGTTTTCGCGGCTTTTGATCTCTTCAACATCCGCCTGAAGCTTCTGAGAAATATCGCGAATCTGCTGAATTTTATCCTTATGCAGGGCCTGCTTTTCATAGTAATCAGTTTGTAACTGACGAAGCGTACTTACCAGTGCCCATAATTCTTTTGTCGGCTCATATTGCAAATTCGGATCGGCAGAAGCCGAAGAAGCGGACGAATACAACTGGATGTCCGATGCGAATAAGACATAAGACTGCAAATAGCAGCTTGCCCAAAAAATTATTATTATAAAACAAACTTTCTTAGCCAATTGTTTTTCCATCATGGCTGTACCTGACTGATATCTGAATCCAACTGTTCTGAATTTTCAGGGACATACACCACCTCTCCGTTGGCAAGCTGATAGCATATTCCAAGTCTTTGCCCCTGGCCCCCCGTTTCTTCGGTGCTCATTTTGTATTTTTCAAGTTTGACGCCCTTCTTTTGGATAATTTCCATATTCAGTTTGCCCGGGTTTTTAACTATTACAAAATCATCTTTGTTGTTGAGCAGTTCCGGAACCTGGAGAGCCGTAAATAACGCCAGTATAAGGGCTACTGCAAATACCATCGCTACATCAAACAAATTTGCAACGCCTCCCAAAGGATCATCATCGAGACTTCGAAGAAAATGGTGCGACAGGCTGGCCTTGCCTTTTGTTTTGTATGTTCTGGAAACAAACATCTATAGCACTTCCCTCGGCAAAAACACATTTTTGTACACATATTCGATATCGGATAAATCTTTTGCATACCAATGTTGTCTGGCTATAAACATAACATAGCAGATAGCTCCTATTACCAGGCCAACCACTGTCGTGCTGAAAGCCACAATTAGATTGCCTGCCATAGTTTCAAAGTTTCCTGTAGCAATTCCTTTGAGAGCCGGTCCCATTGGAATAAGAGTTCCCATCAGTCCGAGCATAGGTGCCACACGAACACCCATATTCATACGGTAGCAGCTTTTGTTCGCCTCGATTTCAATTTCGGATATAAGTTTATCCAGGTATGCGACTTCCTGCTGAGAGTTTCGGACCTTTTTGGCAAACAACGCCACAAGAGTAGGCCATGCTCCCAGTTCAAGGAATTTGGCTTTTAACAGGCCGGCGGAATTTTGCTTATCCGGAATCATTGCTATAAATAGTTGCCATTTCTTCAGGGCGGATTTCCGATATCGCCATTCATAGAAAAAACCGCCCACTTCATACAATGTCAGGCCAAGCGCAAGTATTAACGCTATTATTACCGGCCCCTTGAGAGCTACGGTAATATAATAAAGAATATCGATGAATGGCTGCATTATTGTTTCCTA
>JAQTQF010000025.1 GCA_028712345.1 Phycisphaerae bacterium
TGTCTTTGCCAAGTTTGCCGCCCTTTTCAAGGGCCGCTATAAGCTCTCTAATAGCATCATCTCTTTTGACAGATTCAAGCCTTGGTAAAATAGCCTTGCTACAGACAAAATCAGCTATCTTCATATTGGCTCCTGAAATAAAAAATCTTATTTTACTCTTAAACTTACAATTTAATCAACGGTACAAAAATACAGGATATTATTCTTCCATCACCATTCCGCCTGCATGTTTATTATCGCGTTCCTTCTGCTTGTGCTTGGTAAGCTGACGCTCAATCTTTCTCTCAGCCTCATCCACACAGACATACATATCTTCGCCGGTATGTTTTGCGACAAAAATGTGATTGTGTTCGGATCTTGCGATAATTTCCACGCTCTTCGCTATCCCGCCCTCGTTTCCTTCAACTATGACCTCGACATCGTTTATGCTGTTGTAATACTTTGGCAACTTAGAAATCTTTTCCTCAATCTTCGCTCTAATGGCATCAGTAATTTCTATATGTTTGCTGATAATCCTAATATTCAATTTGCCGCTCCTTAAAAAATTATTCACTTTTCAATTGCGTGGTATTACTTTTCTCTGCATAAGATTGAAAAATAGACGGACTTATTACTCCGCCGCTGATTGTAAAACGCAGGGCCTCCTCCACTGACATTCCCATCTCTATTACTTCGTCCTTGGGCACCATAATAACATATCCCGTAAACGGCGTTGGAGAGGTGGGTACAAACAAAGTAAGAAATTCCTTGTTCTGTGTATCAGAAATTCTTTTAAGACCCGTACCGGTAACCATCGCCACCGACCATGTTCCCTTCCGAGGATATTCGACGGCAACAACCCCGTTAAAGGCCAGTTTCTGCTTGCTAAGAAAGAAGTCTGTAACCTGTTTTATATGCGGATATATCTTTTTAACCACAGGAGCTTTCATAAATGCCCGTTCAAAAATCCGCCAGATGGTTTTTCCCGCAAAGCTCGCCAGAAAGGCGCCGACGAAAACTATCAGAATAAAAGCTATCAGAAATCCCGCTATCTGCCCTTTGCCCTGCACCCAAAATTCCTCAGCTTTTTCGATTCTGGCGGCCCTTTTTACCGCCAAATCATTAATCTTTTCTTCAAACATCTGCGGTTCATCAGATACGAATGGAAAGTTTTTTTTGACATAACCAGATAAATCATCTTGAGTTACATGCGGATAGTGTGGAGTTGAATAAACCAGTATTCTAACCATACCGCGATTTATATGGCTTGAGACATTCTGCTGAATGAAGAAGTAAAACTGGACAAATACCCAGACCGTCAAAATGGTTGGCAGAAGTGCGGCCAGTCCCCTAAAGAAGTAGGTTTTAAAATTCTGTAAAGCCTGCATTTCCCCTGACTTAAAATCCTTTTCTTATTTTTTATTCGACCTGTATCCGGCCGTCAACATCAGAAACACTTAAAAAACGACTAAAACTGCATCAAATCTATAGCTTACTGTACTTTACAGAGTATTACCCGTCAACAAAAAATAATAATGTATCAAAGTGCGTAAAGTGTGTTTATCAGGCGGCAGTACCCAGATTTAATCTCAAGTCTCTCTTGCCAGTCGGTACAGGTCTTTCCTGCGGCAGTTCACGCGTAAGCCATTTTCCGTTTCGAGCAGTCAATAGAGACCACGGGGTTATCCACCAGAGGCCGGCAAGCCAGAACAAGCCATAAGCATAAGCCCAGAGTAAATCCGAATCTTTGCGCCGCAGTACATAAAAAACGGCTGGCGCCGTTGAAGCGATAACCGTCCCAAACATAAGCTGAGACAAATACACCTGCGGAGCAAAAAACATACAAGCCACTACCATACCTATCAGTGCCTTTTGGAAAACCAGACTTAAACAGGATGTTATAAAATTTACTCTCGCGCCTATTGCAGAAGTGCTGCGGAATTTCTTAAAAATAAACTTACCCATTGCCAGTGTCTCGCGAACATTGCTTCTTGCCCATCGCAAAAACATCTTGCAAAGTCCCTTATATTCAGTGGGAACATTGGTATAAACTATAGCATTGGATTGAAATCTGACAGCCCAGCCGCAATTAAGAATCATATTGGTCATGGCTCTGTCTTCGCCGATAGTTGCCTTTCTTCCCATAAAAGTCTGATTGAGCCAAGTCTTGAGGTTTTTCATAACGACATCTTTGCGATATGCTGAAAGTGCGCCCGGCGTGCAAAAAACCGTGTCAACCATACTCTGGCTGGCTCGCAAAAACTCAAAACTGTAAGCAAAACTGACATCGAGCATTTTTGGTATAACGCCTTGGGAAGCATTTAAAACCCTTACATTGCCGGCAACGGCGCCAACGGTTTTATCCTTTATAAACGGGCTGACCATATTTCTAAGGGTGTTGGGCTCAATCGTCGAATCACTGTCGATTGTTACAATTATTCGCCCCTTGCTTCGCATAATACCTTCAAACAGAGCTTCTCTTTTCCCGCGATTGACCGGCTGACGAATACATTCTATCCGTCCCGGCATCAAATTACAGGCTGTCTCCATCCACTTGAAAGTGTCATCCTTGCTGCCGTCGTCAACGGCTATAATCTGAACTTTTTCAGCGGGATAATCGCTGGCGACCACACTTTGGAGAGTAACAAGAACCTGCTTGCCTTCGTTGTACGCCGGCACGATTACTGTGCATTTCGGCAATTCTTTGTCAGAGCAGCCTTTGACAGGTTTATATTTGGATACCAGCAGAAGTCTCCAGATGAATACGGCTAAATTAAAAATAAGAATGGTTTTGATTGTATAAAGATAAATTGAACCGAGCTTGTATAGCCGTATCCCTTCCAGCGTAGATTTGAAATCGCTAAAACTAACCAGACCGCAATAGATGATTACACTGATACCGAACACAATCAGACACTTGGAATTCAGATCGTCAAACACCGGTGAATCCAACTGCTGACGCAATTGCCTGCGCTGCTGCGCAAAAATCTCCGCCAGCTTGTTTACAAGCCGAACTGTAAATGTACGGATGCCAACTTTTTTAATATCTATCACAGAAATTTTCCTCCGCGCCTGCCGAAGGAATCAGGCGTGAACAAACGAATTGAAAGTGGAGACCTAACACATCTCCATAACATCATAACCCGTCATTATGACTAAAAAACATTAAAATGTCAACAAAATTTAATGTTTTGAATACCAAATTGCCGATAATCGCCCGTTAAAAAAACAAAAACCGATTTTTCGGATATAAAAATGCAGCTTTTTTAGGTTTTTAATAAAGCCTTTTCGTCATTGCTTTTATATGCCCCGGCCCGGTCCCGCAGCAGCCGCCTAATATTGTCGCTCCTGCGCTGCGAATTTTTTCGAGCCACACAGCAAATTCATCGGCGGAAAGTTTATATACCGCCCTGCCGTCAACAAGTTCGGGCTTGCCGGCGTTAGGTTCAGCCAGCAGAGCGATATTCGTTCCTTTCAGCAGTTTGGCAAATTTCTCCGCCAGTCGCAGATATTGGGCCATATTCAAATTGCCGCAGTTAAAACCGACCGCGCGCACGCCCAGCGATGAAAATTCCGCAACCACGGCCTCTGGGCTGACACCCATCATTGTCCTGAAATCGTTCCCTGCCGGGTCGAATGCAAAAGATACAAAAACCGGCAGATTGCAAACGGACAATACCGCCTCGGCGGCGACTTTGGCCTCATCGAGAGCCATAAAGGTTTCGATTGCGAATCCGTCAACACCCGCATCACAAAGAATTTTTGCCTGTTTTGCATATACTTCTTTAAGTCTGGCCGGCTCAAGCGTACCGAGCGGCTGCAGAAATTCACCGCTTGAACTTATATCGCCCAGAACATATCTATCCGCCCCTGCCGCTTGTTTGGCGATTTTTACCGCAGCGGTATTTAGGCTTTCAACCTCATCAGCCAAACCGTGCCGAGCAAGTGAAATTTCGTTTGCACCGAATGAATTAGCAAGAACAGCATCGCTGCCCGCCTTAAAATAATCGCTGTGGATATCCAATATAACCTGCGGCGATCCTATATTGAGATACTCATTGCCTTTCTCGGATACCGCCTCTCTGGCCATCAATTGCGTGCCCATCGCCCCGTCAAGAAACAAAAGACCTTCGCTAATTTTTTTTTCAAGACTTTTCTTTGCCATCACCTTTACTCCTGTTGTCCGTTCTTCTTAAAACTGTCAGGGTTGGGTCTGCTGAACAATGCCCGAATCTGCTCAGGCCTGCTTCGCCACGATCTGAGCGAATCAAGCCTAATCTCCATCGAATCAATGCTATTATTACCCTGCATATGTTTATAAATTAATTTGTGCGGAAACAAAAAATCGCCTTCCGCTGTTTTCTTATATCCATCAAGTTCAACGACGATAGACCCCGTTCTGCCGCAGTTGAAATATTCAATTTTTCTTGCCAGCTTATCGCAGCGGTCAAGGTAAACCTTTTTTCGCACGCACCCCTGCCTGTCACGGCAAAGAAGCAAACTGCATTTATTATCGTAACCCGACATCGCAGCGTCAGCACAATCCGTTTCAAGCGGATTCAAGAAGTCCATTATCGTAATAGGACTGAAAAATCCTTTGCCGTTTTTATCCTCGATGCGATCATTTTTTTTACCCGTTATATATACTCCCATCGGTTTTGCGTAGGCCCAAAAACATTCACCATCCACGGCAAAACAGATGCCTTTGGGGTCGAACCCCACATCGCCATAAACACAAAATTTTTCTCTGCTCTCAAACCAGAGCCTGACAGGAAAAGATTGGGAATTCTGCCGTTTTTTTCCGTCCTTAAACTTTAATGTGCAGTTTCCATTTGCCCTAAACGGTTTTAAACTGTCAATATATTGCCCCAGGCTCGCTGATGCCTGTTCTGCCGACAAAATCGGCGGACAAGCCGGCTGCTTTATTTTCCGCTGCGACAGGCAACCAGCAATGAAAATAAAAAATAAAAGATAAAGAATAAAAAAATTTTTCATTTTTATTTCTACTATCTACTGACTATTAACTATTGTCTATTAAGTTCTACCTGAAGTATCTGGCCAAGCTGGGAGGAAAGCTGTTCGATTTTGTCCTCTGTCAGGTACGGATTTATCACTTTGGCAATTTCTCCCCGGCCGGCAATTTTCAAAGTCCACACCTCCTTGCCATCAACCTTTTCAGAGAAATCATACTTGAGAATCCGCTTTCGCATCAGGATAAGAGTAAGAACGAAGCGGAAGTTTACTTTTTCATCATCGGTTTCGTTCTCAAGCCGTTCAAAAAACGCTATCAGCATATCATCGTCAATGAAAAGCTTTTTCTTCTGTTCACTGCTTGGCATCGCAGTCTTCCAGTAACAGTAAACGACCGGCTTATTCTGATTCCAGTAGTCCAGACAATAATCCCTGCGAACAAGCCCCTGCTCGGTTTCAATCAGGGTAGCGATATATTCCTCGCCCGGGTCAATTACCCGTTCTGTCCCGACACAGGTGCCAAGCGGTTTATGTATTTCCCAGTCTGCCATTATTTATCGCCAAATTCAAAAAATTGTTTCAGTTTTTCAGCGCTTTTAGGGCCGAATCCCTTAATCTTCTCAATGTCCATAATGTTTTCAAAAACCTTTTCTTTGTCCAGAGCATATCGTTCATTTCGATAGTCAACTATCGCCTGCGCCTTGCCTGGCCCAACCGAAGGCAATTGGGCAAGTTCGCCCACTGAGGCAAAATTCGGATTGAGCCCTGCAAAATCGCCAAATTTAATTTCACTCGAACTGTGCAAAGACGGCAACGCAAAAAGCAGGGCAAGAAAAACTCCCGCAAAAAACACCGTTTTTGACGGGGTTAACAAACGCTGATTTATATCATCTGAATCATCCATTTTTCTGTAAAATCTTTCGCTGCAGTTTTGCCATCAGCATAAAGGCCTTCTTTGGCTGAAACTTATCCGTCAGCAATCCGCTGCCGAGGACCGCGTTATTATTACCATCGGCAAGAGCAGAATAGGTTACCGTGTTGATAAACGGTTTGCTCAGGGCAACTTCGCAAAAATTCTCAATCCACTTGGCCTGAAGAGTCTGGTCCCATGGTTTATACCACAATCCCGCCTTGTCAGACTCCTGGCCTTCGGCATCGTTCGTATTCGGCACACTGAACGCCGTAATGTGCAGCGGTTTGGGCAAAGGAGAAAATCTGTCGAGCATCGCAGAAATCTGCATCATATCTCGCAGATGCATTCCGGGAACATCTTTGCCGAAAATCATTTGAACGCCAAGCGCATCATAATTAATCCCCGCCTGTGTTACCATATCCACATAAACCAGCGGAGGTATCGTATCGGAGTTGTGAGCATAATACTCACCCCACGGGTAAACTATTTCTATCATCTTAAGACTGCGATTGTCAGCCTCTCTTGCCGCCAGACAGGCTGTTCTTGTAATTTCCAAAACTCTCTCAAAACTGAACTTAAAATAATTAAGGGCATTCAGGCCGCTTATCACCTGCCAAATGTGAACATATTTTGCGTATCTGGTTACAACCTTTGAGACGAATTCATACGCCGCTTCACGAATAGTTTCAAAATCGGCGCCGCCGTTGACCAGCCAGGCCGGCAGAAACTTCTCATCAAAGCACAGCAGAGGCCCGGCACAAAGCAGGATTCGTCTTTTGCCGAGAATTTCGATAGACTTATCAAGCTCGACAAAATCAAAATCACCTTTAATCGGCTCAATTTTCGCCCAGTTGATTGGAATACTGACATGAGCAAAAAGCTCAAAAGCGCCTTTGAGGTAATTTTCGTCTTCGAGCTTTTCAGGTTCTATTTTGCACCCCAGACTCGAACGGGCGAAGCTGCGATTTTTCAGCCGGGCTTCAAAAAACAGCTCGGCATATTTGATAGCCAGCTGTTCCGAAAACTTCAAGGCCTTCGTCAGACACTTATCCGCAACTGCCGAGGCTTTTTCCGGCTCACCGATATTTTCGAGCGACTGAATGAACAGCTTCTGAATTTCAGATATCTGGTTGCCAAGCTCGCTTTTCTGGTCGAATATAGACCAGTCCTCGCGTTTAATAGTTATCTCCATAAGCTTGGCACGGGCAAGTTCAACATTCAGAATATACGGCTGCTGCCTGTCCGGCAGACGAGTCGTATAAAGCATAACATTGCCGAATCCCTCGACGGGCCATAAGAGGCAAATGCCGGCAGGCTCAGAGCCTCTCGTTTTGCAGTCTATTATTCCATCGCTGAAAGTTATATGTTTGGTACTGCGGAACGGTATCTTATCGGCGCCGAATAGCGTAACGCCGGTAAGAACAAAGTCTTTGGCAATTTTACCGCCCTGAAAAACCTGAAATTTCACCAGTTAAGCCTCAAAATTTATGTTGAATATGGAAAATTGTATAAAAACGGGATTATAGCAATAAAACACGACAAAGCAATGAAACTTTTGACAGGACAAAACATATACAAAAGACAGCACTGTCCCCAACAAACCAGAGGGAATAAAAGATTTATTTTAACCACAGATTATACGAATAATTTTTAGAACTATATTTATCCCGTTAGAGACAAGGTATCTCTGATGCCTTATGGCCGCCAAAGGCGGCAGGTCTCTAACGGGATTTGTCTTGATTTTGGGGGATATTGTAATTATATATAATTCTAAAGGTAGGAGATAACAAATGAAAGATATGGGTTTGGTACTACTGCTGGGCAGCCTGTTGTTGCAAAGCGGATGCGTCTGTTCTAATACCATTATCAGGCCGGTAGTATATGTTACCGACACGATTGACGGACAGCAGTACACCGTTTCAGCAAAAACGGGAGCCGATGGCAAATTCGCCAACAGCATATCGAAAAACAATAAAACCCAAACAATGTCAGGACAGGTGACAAAATCCGATGATAAATACATAGTGGAAATCGACTACAACTGCGCAAGAACCAACAGCCCCGACATAAGAGAAACCAAGACAAGAATACAAATGCAGGAAGGACAGTCGCAGAAATTGGCCGGCATGGACAACGATGCTGTTTTTATTAGAATATCAAACAAATAGAAATTAAAGGTGTCAGAAATGCTCTGCAGAAAACACAAGAAAATTAAAAGGCTAAAGTGAAAAAAGCTGGAATGCTCCACATGAAAGTCATTTATAAAATCACATACCCAAATGGCAAGATTTATATTGGCAAAGATTTAACTAACAGCATTAATTATTTCGGCAGTGCCGACAGCAAAATAATAGAAAAAGATTTTACAAGGGAACAGAGACATAGCTTTACGATTACAAAGGAGATTTTATGGGAATCTGAAATTGCCTCCGACAAAGAAGTAAGTCAAAAAGAAGTTGAATATATAAAATCCCATAAATCTAATGACCCTGCTATTGGCTATAATTTATGGCCAAAAACAAAAAATCCTAAGGCATAGCCGCCAATACGGCTTTGTCCATTTTTCACTTTTGATATGTATTTTTCATATTTTATGTTTTATTTTGAATTTATACTCCTGTCCCCTATTTACTTTAGCTCTTGACTATTTGCCGCAAAGGGGGTATTTTTTCTATCCCGTAAGCAGTTTCGGGATTAGCGGTTAAGGTGCTTTTCTAAACCCTATCCCCTAAACCCTATACCCTAAGTTAAGAAAGGAATTTAAAGATGTTCAGTACGATTATTGATGTAAAGGCAAGAGAAATCCTCGATTCCCGCGGCAATCCTACCGTTGAAGTAGATGTCATTCTCGATGACGGCTCGTTCGGCAGAGCCGCAGTTCCATCCGGAGCAAGCACCGGCGCTCACGAAGCAGTCGAGCTTCGCGACACAAAAGCCAAACGATATATGGGCAAAGGCACGCTCGGAGCAGTAAAAAATGTTAATACCAAAATCGCGCCGGAAGTAGTCGGCCTTGACGCGATGTGTCAGGAAGAAATAGACAAGCTGATGATTGAGCTCGACGGCACGAAGAACAAAGCCAAATTCGGCGCTAACGCAATTCTCGGTGTTTCGCTGGCTGTCGCAAAGGCCGCTGCAATGTCGTCCGATCTGCCGCTGTACCGTTATTTAGGCGGATGCAACGCGAATGTTCTGCCTGTGCCGATGATGAATATTCTCAACGGCGGAAAGCACGCCGACAACAATGTCGATTTTCAGGAATTTATGGTTATGCCGATTGGGGCGGAGAATTTTCCTGAAGCTCTGAGAATGGGCGCAGAGGTATTCCATACGCTTAAAAGCGTTTTAAAGAAGAAAGGCTATAATACCTCTGTCGGCGATGAAGGCGGCTTCGCTCCTTCGCTGAAGTCAAACGATGAAGCGATTGAGGTAATTCTCGAAGCGATAAAAAAGGCCGGCTACAAAGCAGGCAAACAAATTGCTATCGCTCTTGACCCGGCATCGACCGAGATGTGGGACAATACGACAAAGAAATATAAATTCTTCAAGTCCGCTCCGAAAATAAGCGTCTCTTCCGAGGCGATGATTAAGCATTGGAACAAATGGGTTGATAAGTATCCAATCGTCAGTCTCGAAGACGGTCTCGCTGAAGACGACTGGGACGGCTGGAAAAAAATGACTGAAGTAATGGGAGATAAGTGCCAGTTAGTCGGCGATGATTTGTTTGTTACCAATACCGAGAGACTCGCAAAGGGAATAAAACTTGGCGCTGCAAATTCAATCCTGATTAAGGTAAATCAGATTGGCACACTGACAGAAACAATCGAGGCAATCAATCTTGCTCGCAGGAATGGATATACCGCGGTTATGAGCCATCGCAGCGGGGAGACGGAAGATTCGACCATTGCCGATTTGGCTGTCGCTACCGGCGTAGGCCAGATTAAGACCGGCTCTGCCTGCAGAACCGACAGAATATGTAAATATAACCAGCTTTTAAGGATTCACGAAGAACTGGGCGATGCGGCACAGTACGGCTCGTTTTTGTTTGCATAAAAACAAAAAAATAGAAGCACACCAAAAGCCTCTGGTTTGTAAAATCAGGGGCTTTTTTTATCAAAAACACCGATTTGTTAAAATGGATAAAGTCTTATAATAACCACTTTTTTAACTCCATAATCAGGTTCCGGCTTGACATAAATTTAAATATAACATACAATTGCACCAATGTGTACGGGGGGGCAAATCGTAACAGGCAATACGCAAATAGCGTTTGTGTTTTTGCATATTGAGAGAGAATAATTTTTTAATATGGTTTGATGCAGGAGGTAAAAAATGAGGTTAGAATTAAGAAAATTTGTTTGTTTGTTTGTTGTAGTTCTCTGTACATCGCACCTCGCATTTGCTGACTGGAATGAAGGTGAAGCTTACAAGATGCATTTTCCACAGTTGCCCGACCCTATGGGCTGGGATGTGCGCGCCAATGAACCAGAACTTGCTGACGATTTTATGTGCACCGAAAGCGGTTTAATCAGTGATATCCACATCTGGTACTCAGTTTTTGGTGACGAATATTCAGCTCTGCTTCAGGGCGGCGTAGTGCGAATCTACGCCGATGTTCCGGCCGGTACCGGAGGAATAAACTACAGCCGACCGGGTGCAAAGCTTTGGGAATGGGTGTTTGGCCAAAACGATTTAGTAATTCGTCGATATGCTACAGGCGAACAGGGATGGTATGACCCAAGAGAAGGTGTAGTATTACCCAACAACCACTATCAGATTTGGCAGCTTAATTTGACAAATATCCCAGAGCCGTTTACGCAGACAGAAGGCCAAATCTACTGGCTTGCCGTACAGTTTAACGCAACTTTCGCTATGGGCTGGAAGACATCTCTAAATCACTGGAATGATATAGCGGTTTGGAGGAATGCTCTCGGTGCTCAGTGGCAACCGCTTGAAGACCCGCTTACAGGCGCACCATTGGATTTCGCTTTCATCATTACCGGTGGACCGGTTGTCAGCCTTGATTTCGGCGATGCACCGGATAATGCCGCAGCGCCGGGTTATCCGACACTTCTCCCCAACGGAGCTCGCCACACAATCGTAGCGGGAATGTTCCTCGGCGGTTCAGTCGATGCCGAGGCGGACGGTCAGCCTACGGCAAATGCGGACGGTGATGACCTCAATCCGCTGGCAGTACCCGACGACGAGGACGGCGTAACATTCGCCGCAACACTAATACCCGGACAAGCTGCAACGGTTAATGTTGTCGCTTCAGTGCCCGGCATACTTGACGCATGGGTAGATTTTAACATTGACGGAAGCTGGATGGAGGCAGGCGACCAGATTGCCCCATCAGTACCGCTCGTTGTCGGAAACAATCCAATTACCTTTAATGTGCCTGCAACGGCTACACCCGGAACGACTTATGCAAGATTTCGTTTCAGCAGTATAGGCGGCCTGACACCATCCGGGCTTGCTCCGGACGGCGAAGTCGAAGATTATACCGTGACAATCGAGCGGGAGACACCCGATCCCAATGTCAAATACATCCAGTATCCTGATTTGACACCAAGGGGAATTGACATTCGTGTTGATGAGTCTGACGGTGTTGTAAGGCATATAGCCGATGATTTCAACTGCACTCAGACCGGCCCGATTACTGATGTCCATTTCTGGGGCTCGTGGGAGGATGACGATAAAGGGCAGATTGGTTCTATAGAAGTTAAGATTTATAGCGATGACCCGGTCGGTGCCGGTGGAACATATCCTGATAATCAATACTCAATGCCTGACGAGTTGCTCTGGCAACATAAGTTCTATGACGGCCAATTTGTCGAATCACTATATTACGACTTAGGCGAAGAGTTTGAATGGTGGTGGGACCCATATTTTGGCGATTTGAAACAAAATGGCGACCATCAGGTATGGAAGTACGATATTTATATCGACCCCGCCGATGCCTTTATACAGCAGGGAACTCCTGATAATCCGCTTATTTACTGGCTGGAACTCCGGGTTAATAAGGCATACAACCCGGACGCTAACGGTTTCGGCTGGAAGACATCGACAGAACACTGGAATGACGACGCAGTCTTCGCAAATGGTGCAATTTATCCCTGGGTAAGCGGCTGGAGCGAACTGCGTTATCCGCCGGGACACCCGTATTCTCCGGAGTCGCTGGATATGGCTTTTGCCATTACGACGGGAGCAGAGCCTAATATACCGGAAGACCCGAATCTGAAATACTTGCAGCCGCCGGATACGACGGAAATGGGAATCGATGTTCGTTTCGACAGAAGCGACGGGATTATGCGCACTTTGGCAGATGATTTCCCATGCACTTCAAAGGGAAGAATTACAGATGTTCATCTGTGGTGTTCATGGTTCAACGATATCAAGGGCGATGTCGAAAAGATTCACTTGAGCATTCATAAGGATATTCCTGCTTCGCAAAGCCCGACCGGCTACAGCATGCCGGGCGCTTTGTTATGGGAAAGGGATTGTACGCCTGCCGATTTCAATGAAACCCTTGCATATACCCTGCCGCAGGGACAGCACGAATGGTGGTGGGACCCGTATATGGCAATTCCGGCAAATTGGCTGGGGGATACACAGATATGGCGATACGATATTGATATTCCATGGGATGATGCGTTTGAACAGCAAGGCGAACCTAATACTCCGCTTGTTTACTGGCTCGATGCCTATGCCATCGTCAATGACCCGACCGGCGGAGAGGCTATGATGGGCTGGAAGACTTCGACAAAGCACTGGAATG
>JAQTQF010000257.1 GCA_028712345.1 Phycisphaerae bacterium
TCGGCTGGAACGCGGATTACTCGGCAACTCTTAACGCAGCCGAAACCGGCCTTGATATGAGCGGCTGGGTGACAATCGACAACAGAAGCGGCGCAACTTATAAAGATGCTACGATAAAACTTATCGCCGGCGATGTAAGACGCGTTACTCCGCCGCAGCCGGTAATGATGGAAAAAGCGTACCGCAGTATGGCGATGGCGGATGCAGGGTTTGAGGAAAAATCCTTTATGGAATATCATCTTTATACCCTGCAGCGCAAAAGCACGATAAACAATAATCAGGTCAAACAGATTGAGTTCATTACGCCTGCCGTCAATGTCCCCGCTAAAAAAGTTTACATCTATGATAGGCAGAACAGAGCTGATAAGGTTCAGGTAAAGTTTGAGTTTGAAAGCAAAAAGGACAACACTCTAGGCATCGCACTGCCGAAGGGCAAGGTTCGGGTCTTTAAGAAGGACACCGATGATTCTCTTGAATTTGTCGGCGAAGATTTAATAGACCACACGCCGAAGAATGAAAAGATATCGCTTTATATCGGCGATGCTTTCGACATTGCCGTCGAATACAAACTCCTCGACAGCAGGATCGCAACTCGAATGCGACAGGAGAAACATTCAATAGAATTAAGGAACCGCAAGGATACTGCCGTGGCGGTTTTTGTTGACGAGAAGTTTCCTGTATGGGTCAACTGGGTTATAGAGAACTCGACTAATCCTTATACCAAAAAAGACGCAAATACCGCCCGTTTTACGGTAGAGATTGCTGCTGACTCAAATGCGACAGTCGAATATGCCGTAACGCAGAAATGGTAGAAAAAGAAAATCAAAGATTAAACATTAAAAATAAAACTCATCGACGGAGATGTAAGGCGCGTCACTCCGCCGTCGCAGCACTTCACACTGACCATCCTCGCAGGATTTGCACTCGGCAGTACCGCAGCAAGTCGTTTATAGATTCCGTCCTCGTTGGATTAGTCTGATTATTTCAACTCCAAAGCAATAATCTTTATTCTACTAATTTCTTCATTTTGGTCTATTTTTTGACGATTCTGGAAAACAACAAGAGCTTCGTTGTCAGTACAGGCCAAACCGATATTAACCAACTTAATTGCTTTATCAATCGAAAAAGTTGCAACTTGGTCACCTTTATTGTCATATTCATATACTCTCAAATTGCCAAAATCTACATTGGCAGCCACAATAAAACCATTTTGAGGAGTCGCTGTTATTTTAAAAGAACTGGGCTTGTTTTTTTCTGATTTTACAACTTGCTTTTCCCACAGCAATTTCAAATCAGGCGAATATGCTCTGATATTTATCTCTGAACGCTTAAACTGCATACCTTTACCATATACAACTATAAAGTTCCCGGAACTTGTCCGACATATCCGAGGTTGTTCCCCCGGCCATGGATTCCCAGTAAAAATATCTTTAGCAATTATATCCCCCTGTGCATTACACCGCACTACAAAATCATCGCCCGTTACATCGGGAAACTTGCCTTTTGCATCTACAGAACAGCCAACTATCACAAACTCCTTTTTATTCTCTACTGACAAACCATCATTAAATAGGTCCACCTGTTTTTGACCAATCTTGTAGTTTCTCTTCCAGAGCTGCGTTCCTTCAGAATCGACCTTTATCGCTATACCACCGTCACTTCCCCCACCCATTAACAAAATGTTACCATTCGAAAGATTTACTTCACTATGAACCTTTGAAAAATCTTCTCTATTTTTGTTAGCATCATTATTCTTGCCAGCAAACTCAATAAATTTATTGGTATTCCCACTTCGATTTATCTTCATAATCGAATGTGCCGAGCCGTCGAATTTGCCTGATAGAGAGATATCGTTATTTTCCGATACCATCAGGCTCTTTAAAAGAGAAGATGCTAACATTAAAGTAGCGTTACTCTCATTAGCTTCTTTTATAATCGTTTTTCTGGTTATATCGCCGTTATTAGTGTCAAGTTCCATCAGCCAGAACTTGCCCTCTGAATATACTTTGGGACGAAATGATGTCCCTGTTATCAGAAGTTTTTTGTTGGTTTTATCGAGAGCAACCGGACCGAGAGAGCAATCCAGATTAGCATCAGCAGTAACTTCCCTTTGCCAAAGGATTTTCATAGTCTGGGTTATGTTGTTGTCTTCCGCATAAGCCTGACTTATGTACCCGAATATTACCGGAACAAGAAATAACGCTTTTATTGACAAGTTACACCGTTTCATAATTTTCCTTTCCAATTTTACTATCAATCACAACAACCACAAGCTGACAGTTGGGCGGCTCTATACCATCCTTCACCCCAGTCCTCCACAAAATATACATACCAAGCCGCCCAATCAATACAATCGTCATGACACTCCCCGGCTGGAACACCTGCACAAACAGCCGCTAAATTACCTAAAAATGTGCCATCACAACTACCTTTTGGATTATCGCATGTCCCATAGCATATATCGTGCGGATTGCAGGCATTTAAAAAACTGGTATTTTCACATCCAGCTGGATTATTCCCGACAGGACTTGTGCATCCATTCGATGTTGGTGAATAGCCCGGCCACTGCTTACGATTTGAGCAATTCTCATAATCCTCCCATGTTATCATTATAGTAAGAGCCGTAGGGCTAACTACGCATTCGCCATAAACGCAATCCTCACATTGGTCGCATTTTGAAACGCACTGGCCGCCTTCGCAGGTTTCGCAGTTATCAGCATCGCAGCAGGTGGTTTACAGACTCCGGCTCCGTCGGATTAAATTGCAGCAACTATACCTAATCTAAAGTAATAACCTTGGTTTTGATTGTATATTCCTTAATATTTTCCAGAGGGCTCTCTTCAAATATCGCTATCACCTTATTATCTAAATGCATCAGATTAAAACCCCCAATACCTATTATGCCCCTAATATTATATGAATCTATTTTGCTGCCTTCATTATCAAACGAAGCTAATTCTACGCTATTTGATTGTTGGACTATATACTGAATTATTCCAACTGTAAAACCTCCGGAATCTCCAGCCGTTATATCCATAGCAAATGGTTGTTTCTCTGCGATAAATATTTCTTTGTCCCAAAGTAATTTTAATTTTCGTGTATAACTTCGTACCCATAAAAGCGTTTTATTGGG
>JAQTQF010000026.1 GCA_028712345.1 Phycisphaerae bacterium
ATCACCGTTCATATTGAACCGGACGAAGACAGGCCTGCTTAGCAAACCTTTATTCCACTGCCAAATGATAGAAAATATAAATATCCTCCTGCAACCTGTTCTTTGAGAATTTCCCCCGCCGCTTTGTAATACCATTTCATCTGCGGCAAATATCGCTCGGCTCTCTGCTGGAGCTGAGAAGAATTTATATGGTCGGTTTTGAAATCGATTATAATAATTCCATCCGGCGTTTTGACCAGCATATCGATAATGCCCTGAACGATAATTTTTTCACTGCCGCTGATTTCCGCATCGGGATATAACTGTTCTGCCGAGGCTGCATAAGTAAAAGGCCATTCTCTTATCACGGTATTTTTATTGTCCAGCACAACTCTGCCAAGTTCGGAAGCAAAGAATTTTTCAATGGAAGATGCATCGATTCTTTGGGCGGTTTCTTTGCGTATGCAGCCTTTTGCGAGCAAACCGGAAATCGTTTTTTCGACATCTATCCGGTTCAAGTCAATATTCTGCATTACTAAATGCGTTGCGCTGCCGATAACAAGGCCATCATTGATGTTGGCGGATGTATCAAAAGAATCAAATGAAAAGCTATAATCGGCCGGGGCAAATTGTTCGCCGACGGTCTGGGCTATCGAAGTTACCGACTGTTTCGCTCTTATTCCTGCTGTTTTGCCAAAAGGATACTGCCATGTCAGATTTGTGTTTATCTTGGCAAGCAAAGTTGCATCGGCCAACGGTAATTTTATCTGTTCATACCTGCTTGGCGGACGGCTCTTTATTAACTGTTCTGCAATCTGCTGAATATCCTGCCTCTGCCACACCTTCAAATCAAACAGATTATCCTCTGAACAGTCAATGTCGATGGGCGGTTTAAAATGTTCGATGAGTTTTTTGTGTTTCGCAAGAGCCATAACCAGCCAGTCAAGTTCGCTTTTGGCGTTCTCTATCAGCCAGCCGGGCAGGTTAGGCGAATCTGAAAGCGCCGCATTGCACAGCAGGCTGGCGCAATGGTCGGATTTGGCCGCTCCGGTAATGATAAGCTTCTCGCGGGCACGAGTCATAGCGACATATAAAATTCTCATCTCCTCGGCTAAACTTTGCTTAGTCTGCTTTTCTTTTATAACCTGCCAGACAAGAGACGATTGCTTTGTGCCGGAGACTTTATCAATCACCTTAAGGCCAATGGCAGCTTGACTATCAGTAATGCAATCGGACAAATGCGTCCCGCCGCCGAATTTTTTATTAGTCTCGGCGAGAATTACAATCGGAAATTCCAGCCCCTTGCTCTTATGCACAGACATAACCTTGACCGCATCGGCAGCGGAACTGTCCGGCTCGGCAGGAGCCCAGTCACCGCCGGATTCGAGAAGATTCTGCAGAAAATTGACAAACCTCGAAAGCGAAATCACATTGGAACTCGATGCGAAATTCTCAAACTGAATGGCACGGTGATGAAGCTTGAGCAGATTAGCCCTTCTCTGCGCCCCTCCCGCAAGAGCCGAAACGAAAGACAGCAAACCCGTTTGAGAATAAATCTGCCAGATTAAATCGGCCAGTGAGCCCCGCCGAGCAAGGGTTCGCCAATCATCGAGCCGGGCAAGTATATCAGAAATTTTCTGCCGAAGGTTTTTATCTTCACTCGAATCGGCAATAGACTCAAGCAGAGAATAAAAATCTGTCTTTTCTTCTGAATGTGCTTTTATAATCGCAAATTCATCGTCGGTTACATTAAAAATCGGGCTTCGCAGCACGGCGGCAAGCGGAATATCCTGCCGCGGATTATCGAGAACCCCCAGCAGGCACAACATATCGCTGATTTCGGTAGTCTCAAAATAACCGGCAGAACTGTCGCTTGTAACTGGTATATTGGCCGAGCGAAGGACTTGAACATAATTATTGGCTCGTTCTTTCAGGGAACGGGTCAGTATCGCAATATCGCCCCATCGGCAAGGCCGCCAGGATGCAGTTGTCTTATCATAAATTTTAAATTTCTCGACCTCGACGAGTTTTTTTATCCTGTCAGCAACGACTAAAGCTCTGCGATTTATCGCATCTGACAAAACGCCCGAAGCGTTTTCATTCTCATCGTTATTATCATCCTCATCTTCCTGCTGTTCTGTCCGGTCTTCATCAACGATAATTACTTCCACATCGGGCTTTCCATCGGAAGATTCAGAAGAGGCGGCAAATGGTTTCAACGCGGCTTTTTCGTCATAATCTATTGCCGCTACCGAGGAAGTCATAATCCGTGAAAAAATTTCATTTACGAAATTCAAAATGCCCGGCCTTGAACGAAAATTTTCATTCAAATCGACTCGTGATTTAGACTCGTCGGTTTTTGTATCGTTTAAACGCTGAACAAACAGGCCGCAGTCGGCGCCTCGCCAGGCATAAATGCTCTGCTTGACATCGCCGACGACAAAAACTTTAGCCGAGCCGGACAGAAGGTCGATTATCCTTTGTTGAACGGGGTTGATGTCCTGATATTCATCGACAAAAATATATTTGTATCTTTTCTGCAATTCAATCGCGACATCGGAAGCTTCGCCCGAATCGATATCACCATCTTTACTAAGCAGTTTCAGCATATATTTCTCAAGGTCGGCAAAATCCAGACAACCGAACCGCTGCTTTTCCTGCTGATAGGCAATATCGAACCTCTTGACAAGCTCGAGCAGAACCTTGGTCTGAACCGAACAGCCGCCGGCAACGAGACTTTCGTATTCAGGATTCAAAATCGCAAATGAAGAAAGCTCTTTAAAACCCTCTATTGCCTTTTTCGCGGGTGAAAGGATCAAATCCCTTATCCGGCCATCAAGTCCTTTTGGCTTATTGGGCCATTTAAAACCTTCAAAGCTGGTCGAGAGCTCAATAAAAGTCTTCAAATCGTCTTTTTGCAAAAGTTCAATCGCAAGGATGATTACCGGCAGACAATCCGTTTCAATTTTTTCCTTCCAGTGGCAACCGGTAATCTGCGCGTCAAGTTTCAGCGACCGCTCAAACTGCTGTTTAAAGGTTTTAAGCTTATCTAAAATAATCTGCTTTTGGTTTTTCACCGCCTCCGACGATGCGGAAACAATCGCATCATTTAAAATAATCGCTCTGTCAAACCAGTTTTGGCGGGACGCAACGGTATCAAGAAAATCGCTGATTTTAATAATGCAGTCCAAAAAGTTATGTTTGCCGCCGGCCACCGCCCTGCCCCGCAGAAGTTTTTGCATCCTATCGGCTAAATCCTGCCAGCCGTCTTCGATTACCTGTTTGAGAATTTCGGATTTTATCAATTTACTCTCGTCGTCATCCATCACCCTGACGGCGGGGTCTATGCCGAGACGATGAAAATGGGCGGTGATAGTCCGTTTGCAAAATGCGTGTATCGTGCTTATATCAGCGGCATCAAGCATCAGAAGCTGTCTGCCGAGGCGGACATCCTTTGTTTCTGCGGCTTTATCTCTAAGCCTTTGAGCAATCCGGCTGTTCATCTCGCCGGCGGCCGCATCGGTAAAGGTCAGCACGAGTATATCGGACACATCAGGGGGCAAATCCGAACCGGACAGGATATGTACGCACCTGTGCGACAGAACGCTGGTTTTGCCGGTACCGGCGCTTGCCGTTACGATAATATCGTCGCTTTGCGATTCTATCGCCTGTTTTTGTGAATGCGTCCAGTTCATACTATTCGACAGTCTTGAAAAATTCGGTCTTTGAAAACTTTTCTATATTTCTATATTCATTCATCTGCCAGTCAAACCGGCATACCGGCTTATACGGACAATGCGTACACGGGATTTTTTTTATATACTTATATGGATTTATATCTATCGTGCCGGCAGTTATCCTGCCTCCAAGTTCTTTGAGCTTGTTTTTTGTAAAAGATAAAAGTTTTGAAAAATCCGCATTATATAAAAGTGAGCTTGTTTCATATCTGCCGAATTGCTTATTGTCTTTGGTTACCTGAAAATTATAAAATGAACTGTAGCCGGTCTCGGTTTCGCAGTCGATGAGATTAAAAAACTCACCGTTAAAAACACCCTTCGGTTTTCTTTTCTCCTTCACGCCGTTTTTATACGAAGCCTGAATCGGCAGATAAAACGCTCCGAGCGGAACAAGCTCTTTATGCTTATCAATACCCCTTCCATTCAAAGCGAGAAGATATATCGGAAGCTGCAAATCGAGTCCCGCCTTGAGCAGCGAATAGCTGACCGCAGTTTCCGAAGTCTTGTAATCAAAGACAACCGCGTAATTGGTCCCCGCTTTGCAGACTATATCGACCCTGTCAATCTTGCCCTCAAGATGAAGTTTTTCGCCGTTTTCCAGTTCAATCTCGATTGCAGGCAAGATGGACTTACTGCCGAACTTAAGCTCGGAGGCAATCTGAACAAACTCCCCGGCACGGGCAATCTGTGAGAACTCCACTACGGCTTCCCTAATAATCTCTGATGCGGACTCAATTATATAGCCGTTATGATTTGACTTATTTCTGAAATTTTTCAAAAATGAATTTTTAACTATAAATTCCTCGACAGACTTATCGGCATACAGCGCAAGCGATTCGGGCCTAACAGTTGACAGGGAAAAACCGTCGCTTTTAAGCTCATTAGAAAGCAATTCAAGAACGCCGTGATAAAATCGGCCGAGATTCAAGGGCTCCATTTCAAAGGATCGCCTCTCTTGGAGCTTCATAATATGAGCGGCAAAATGCTGATACGGACAATTCGCAAACGATTTCAGCCTTGTAGCGCTGGTCGAAAGAGCCGAGGCAAATAATTTTCCTGCCGTTTTTTCGTCGAGCCTTGCAGTATTAGAATATTCTATCGCCGATTTAACTTTCGCAAGACCGTAATTAGCAGCCATCTCATCGCAAAGCCATCTGCATTTCGCGTCAAATTCATTCGCCGGCAGTGAATTATCCCTGCCGAGCCTCGAAGCGACAAGAACAGTCAAATCTGAAACAGTATAAATATCGTCAGCCGAGTCGCTGCCGAAATATTTTTCTTCCCTCAAATCGCTGAACAACGCTCTTAACTGATTGACCAAAAAGCTGCACTGAACTTCATTGCCCTTCTCATCGGTCATAGGATATGTGATATACAAAAACCTGCTCGGACGGGTAAAAGCGATATACGCAAGGTATCTGCGATCGACAAGCTGCATCGTTCCCGACCGTGCCAATTCAAAATCCGCTTCAGACGCAATCCGGCGGTCTTTGTCGTTGAGAATATTATCATAATGAACCGGCACGGGAAATTGCCTGTCGGCTGCGCCTATCAGAAAAACCGCTTTCAGCTCAGGGTGCCTGCTCCGCTCAATAGAGCCGACAAGAACCTGGTCAAGAGCGGGCGGAATAAGAGCCGCCGTCATTTGCGAAAATGCCGAACTTATTATAGAGGCGCACTGCTTTGCTGTTACGACAATGTTTTTAAAAATATATAAAAAATCGTCCATCAACTGCGTAAATTGCGCGAAGAATTGCTGATGAAGCTGCGCCTCATCAAGTCTGGCTTGCTGGAAAGCGGCTTCTGTCCAGCTCTGCAAATGCTCTCTTACGCCGAGCCGGTCGAGAAAACCAAAAAGCTCGCTGCAAAACTCTTCTGCCTTCATCGCCCCGCCGCTTTGCAAAGACTGCCGCAAATGCAATAACTGCTTCGTCGCTTTTTGCCGGATTGACTCTATTTGTTTGTTATTGAAATCCTCATCATCCGCCGGGGCAAAAACCCAAGGCAGGTCTCTAAGCCAGTCGTCGGTTTCGATATTGAACGCAAGACAATAATTTTCAAGCCGGTCAACTTCGCCCCTGCTCACGGCAACAAGGTCGCTCTTGAGATAATTTATCACATCGGCGGTCGTAAAACGGTCGCCGGCAATTTTCAGCGCGCTTGTTATAAGCTCTACCGCCGGGTACTGCTGAAGGTCTCTCCTGCGGTCAACAAAAAACGGGATTTTAAAATCAGTAAAAATCGCTTGTATATAATGACGATACGCATCAATATCGGAAGCAATGACGGCAATATCACGCCAGCTAAAATTTTGCTCCCTTATAAGAGAACAAATCTGACGGGCAACATAATCGACCTCCGTTCTTATCTTTGCGCAGGGAGTAATCTTTATATTCCCCCCCGCCGAGACTGTCGGCAAATCCTCAAAGCTGAAAATATTTTTCTCAATACGCCCAATCGCTTTTGATTTTTCAAACCGTCGCGGCTCTGCCAAAACAATTGGCTTTTCCTCCTTCAGTCCGCTCGCCTTAAGCTGGCGGTATGTCTGGAGCGTTGGATAAAAAATACTCGTTACATCAGACAGACTGTCCGGCCGGTTTATCTCCGCCGCATCGAGACACAAAGCTATTTTCGCCGAAGATGAAACCTTTAAAACCTCGCAGAGCAGATTAAGCTCGGATGTCGTAAAACCCGCAAAGCCGTCGACCCATAATTTGCAGCCTTTTAGAAAATCGGCCTGGCCAACAGAGGCTTTGGCAAGATTAAGCTGATTGTCGTTATTAAAAAACCTGCCCTCGACAAAATCAAGATACTGTTTATATATTAGGTTGATGTCAGAAAGCTTGGCACTCGTCAGTTCCGAAGTTTTTGAATCATCGAGCCGGGCAATAAATTTTTCAATATCGTCAGGGCTTTTGCCGTACTGCTGCAGTTCGCAAATCGTCGCGCCTATCGAAACAGCCGTGCCAGGCCTCTCGGCAGACCAAGCAAACACAGACAGCTTGCCCGCATTTTCGCAGAGCAGACGATGAACAATCATTTCTCTTGCCTGAGCGGTAAGGGGTCTGGCGGCAAGATTTTTGCCGAAAATCATATAGCAGAGCCGCTGAAACGACAGAATATGCAGCCTGCTGTAACCCTTTATTCTGTCGTCAGACATAATTGCCCGCTCGGCCTGATATGTCGCCTGCTCCGGCACGAGATAAACAAGATTAGTTTTGTTT
The DNA here is from genome assembly GCA_028712345.1 of Phycisphaerae bacterium. Classification (GTDB taxonomy): domain Bacteria; phylum Planctomycetota; class Phycisphaerae; order Sedimentisphaerales; family UBA12454; genus GWC2-45-44. Next base: position 6,941 of record JAQTQF010000026.1, read on the forward strand.
AGCCCCGACCCCTGCGGTCGGGGTTGTTTAGCCCTGCCATCTTGATGGCAGGGTTCGTTCGTTTCAAGCAGACTCTCAGTTATCTGCTTTATGCAAAGCGTCGTCTTGCCCGTCCCGCTCCTGCCTAAGATAAATTGCAATGCCATATTAAATATCAAAAATTAAAATGAAAAATTACATATAAAAATTAAAAAATTCCTCTGTACAATGTCATTCCCGCAAAAGCGGGAATCCATATTTTTTCAGACACAGATTTACACAGATTAACACGGATAAAAAAACAACAAATTCGTGTTTATTCGTGTTCATTCGTGGCTATTTTCTTTTGTGCCTTCGCGGCTAATTACTTCGGCACTTCAAGTCCCAACTCTGCAATAACCGCCTGCATATCTTCCCATACTTTCCGCCGGTTATCATCGGAATAATTCCTCAGCAGATATGCGGGATGATAGGTCGGCATAAGTTTTACCGGCTCGGCGTTTTCGTCAAAGTAGAAATCGTGGAACTTGCCGCGCAACTGGCCGATGGGCTTGTTGGTATTTAGAAGCGTTTTTGCGGCAGGAGCGCCGAGAGCGACAATCACCTCCGGCCGGATTATCGAAAGCTGGCTTTTAAGAAAAGGCAGACAGCTTATAATCTCATCCGGCCTGGGTTCGCGGTTTTCCGGCGGACGACATTTTACGATATTGCAGATATAAACATCGCCCCGCTTCAACCCCATCGCAGCTATAATTTTATCTAATAATTGTCCCGCCCTGCCGACAAAAGGCCTGCCCTGAAGGTCTTCATTCTCGCCGGGCCCCTCGCCGACAAAAACCAGTCTTGCATCGGGACTGCCTTCGCCGGGGACCGAATTCGTTCTTGTGCCGCCCAATACACATTTCTGGCATTCCTTAACCTGCCGGGCAACTTCCGCAAGAAGCTCGGCCTTATCGGCCTGATTTTCCTGCGGCTGCGAAGCAGAGACAGATTTGGCCGGTTTGACTGTAAAACCGGTAAAAAAATCCGTCAGCTCGATATGCTGGTCAAAAATCTTCCTTAAATCTCTCTTTTCTTCCATATTCCAATTGTAATAACAACCGGCCAGGCGGGCAATTAAAAAACCCCGCACCAGTTTATACCGATGCGGGGTCCCGTATCTTTTATTTTTAATTTTTTATCTTTGATTTTCTTACACGAGGCCCTGATTGAGCATTGAATCGGCAACTTTTACAAAACCGGCGATATTAGCGCCGACGATATAGTTGCCCTTTGCGCCGTACTTCTCAGATGCCTGGCTAATATTCTTGTAAATATTAACCATAATGTTCTTCAGCTCGGCATCAGCCCGCTCGAATGTCCATGCGTATCGTTGGCTGTTCTGTGCCATCTCCAAACCAGAAACGGCAACACCGCCGGCATTGGCTGCTTTGCCCGGCAGGAACGCGACTTTGTTCTCAATCAGCAACTCAGCAGCATCAGGTGTCGTAGGCATATTAGCGCCTTCGGCAACACAAACACAGCCGTTCTTAATCAAAGCCTTTGCGCCCGCAGCGTCAAGCTCGTTCTGCGTAGCCGATGGCAGAGCTATGTCGCATTTTACATTCCAGATGCCATTGCAGCCTTCCGTATATTTTGCGCTCTTGTGGATAGTCGTGTATTCCTTGATTCTCTTTCTTTCGACTTCTTTAATCTGTTTTACTGTAGCAAGATTAATGCCCTGCGCATCATAGATATAACCGTTTGAATCGCTCATCGCGACGACTTTGCCGCCGAGCTGCTGAACTTTTTCGGTTGCGTAAATAGCCACATTACCAGAACCGCTGACAACAACCGTCTTGCCGTCGAAGCTCTGTCCTTTTTCCTTGAGCAGTTCATCTACGATATAAACAAGGCCGTAACCTGTCGCTTCAGTACGAACAAGGCTGCCGCCCCAGTTAAGTCCTTTGCCCGTCAGAACGCCGGTAAATTCGTTGCGGATTCTCTTGTACTGGCCGAACATAAAGCCTATTTCTCTGCCACCGACACCAATATCGCCTGCCGGAACATCGGTATCCGGGCCGATATGTTTGCAAAGCTCGGTCATAAAGCTCTGACAGAACTTCATAACTTCATTGTCGCTTTTGCCCTTGGGATCGAAATCGCTGCCACCCTTGCCGCCGCCCATCATCAGGCCGGTAAGCGAATTCTTGAATACCTGCTCAAAACCGAGAAACTTGATAATGCCAAGATATACGCTTGGGTGGAAACGGAGACCGCCTTTATATGGTCCAATGGCGCTGTTAAACTCTACGCGGAAACCTCTGTTGACCTGAACCTTGCCGCTGTCATCGAGCCACGGAACTCTGAACATAAGTACTCTTTCAGGCTCAACGATTCTTTCAAGTATCCTGCCGTCAACATACTGCGGATTCTCTTCAAGAACTGGAACTAAACTATCCAGAACTTCCCTTACTGCCTGATGAAACTCGGTCTCACCGGGATTTCGCTTGAGAACAAGCTCATAAACGCTCTCAATGGTCTTTTTCGAGGACATTTTTAAACCTCCATTAAAAAAAATTGTTTTTAATTGCCAAAACTATAAAATTTGTTAATAATATACATTGAAATACGGCTTAACGATAAGCCGCATTTATAGTAATATTAAGCTAAAAACTGGATAAATCAAATTTAAAACCTTAATAACTTATATAAGCTCTGCTTATAATAGCAGGTTATATAATCGATATAATCACTAAAAGCAGCAATTAGGCAGGGCAGAATTGCCAAAAAGGAAGATGTTTTACCGGCTACTGGCTACTGACTATTGACTACTGACTACTAAATTATTATGCAGATTGAGACATTACAAACTTTTTGTGATTTGGCGGAGCTGAAAAGTTTTTCCCGCACAGCCGAGAAAAATATGCTCAGCCAGTCCGCAGTTTCACAGCAACTCGCGCAGCTTGAAAAATCATTCAACACGCCTTTAATCGACCGGCACAGAAAATCTTTCGGCCTGACTGCTGCGGGAGAGCTGTTCTACAATTCCTGCAAGGACATAATAAGCAGATACGAAAACTTCCAGAGCAGTCTTAATTACCTCAAGAACTCGTCCAAAAGCAAAATTAATGTGGCCGCCATTTACAGTATCGGAATGCACAGTTTGCAGGAGTATATTAAAAAATTTATGACGCTGCATCCGCAGGTATATCTCGATATCGAATATCTTAGCGCCGCCGAGATATACAATCGTCTGCTGCTTGGCAAAATCGATGTGGGACTTGTCGCAGCTCCGCGCAGCGGTCCCGATATTCAGGTCTTTGATTTTGTCCCCGAGCCTATGGTGTTCGTATGCAGTCCGCAGCATCCGTTCGCGAAAAAAGCTTCTGTCGATATTTTTATGATGCAGTACGAGCAGTTCATCGCCTTTGCGCAGAACCTGCCGACGAGAAACTGGCTTGACCGGCTTTTAATCGGTTATAATATAGCCTTAAGGCCGGCAATGGAATTCGATAATGTCGAGACAATAAAAAGGGTTGTGGAAATCAATGCCGGCGTAAGTATAATGCCGTTGACAACCGTAAAAAATGAAGTCGCCAATAAGACTTTGAAGGCTATACCTTTTTCAAATGAAAATTTCACAAGGCCGACCGGAATAGTAATCAGAAAAAACAGGGCAATGAACGATAACCTAAAGGCGTTTATCGAACTGCTCTATGGAAAAGCGATAAAATAGTTTTAGCCACAGAGAACACCGAGTTCACAGAGATAAATAAATTTGGTTAGCCCTGCCATTACTATGGCAGGGTCATTTCCTCATCATTTTAGTGCACCTTGCGGGGATTGCAAGCAGGATTTGTTGGTGGCATAAACAAATTAAAAATAAAAAAAAGGACATATCAAAATGCAAAAATGTTAAATAATCCTCTCCAGAAAGAAGATGTCCCATCTACTTTATACTCCGTTATATGAAGAACTCCTTTAATGTATTTCCATTCTTGACGAATCTTAATCCTGCGTCCAAAAATATCTTTAAAGCAAATATCAAAAATGATGGGGTCTTCCCCTTGTTTCAATTTTTCTATGATAACCTCAGGTTGATATGTACCATGCAAGTTAATATAAGAACTACGGGTACTCTCGTCGTTCGGCATTGAGACATCACTATTATACAGTCTTTCTGTTGTTGACTTTCCCAAAATAGTAATTGTTATGTCAAGGTTCAAAGCTGGGCCATTTGCAAAGTTTTTACATACATATTTTACTTCAACCGTATTGGGGTCTATCTCTAAGAGTTCAACACCTGTTATCCTGAGCCAAGGTGTATATGAATTTAGGAGTGATACAAAAGCAAGTCTATTAGCGTGTAGTGCCGCAAGTATACTCACTATGGAAAATATTAGTGCTATAGCCGATGTAATTGAAATCTTGTTTTTCATATTTAGTATAAATCATAACCTCAAATGTTGTGGTTTATCAAGCCATAAATTTGAATAAAAAATCATTTCCGCTTGCCAAGGACAAAAACACCCACACCGAGCAGTAAGAGCGTATCGAGGTGGCGTTTGTTCATTTTCTCAACCAACTACCCAGATGTCATCCAATCATTGTGGATAGATAGCGATTTCAATGTTTTTATTCCAGATTATTACCTTGATTTGCCGTAATATGTAACAGACTTTAATCCTATTAACATATGCTCTACATAATCATATCTCTTTTCAGTCTCGTCTATTAAAGCCGCCGCATCTTTCATCTCAGGCAAAATAATGCGTACATAACCTGCACCAGAGGTCGCAACAAAAGTCAAGTAAGCTCTACTTTGAATTCGAATCAACTCGACATTATCTCTGCTTGTCCAAAAATATTTATCCCCAATTTTAGTAATGGTACATTTAAACTCTAATGCTTTATCTTCTTTAACGTCTTCCACTACACGACTAACACCACCCTCACTAATCTTGAGAACAGGAATACCACTAAAGATGATTTTTTCAGCCTCTTGCGAATAACCATGAGCTAAAAACACAGACGCTAATAACAGAGCCGAAAGGCAAATTTTCTTAAACATATGGCACCTCTTTTAAATTTAACCGGGATTTCCTATCAAATTGGCTACGAAGCTAAGCCTTTTTTTCTCCGTTAATAACCATGTTATTATAGAACATTTTCTGCTGACAAGCAAGAGAAAATATGATAAAATACTGAAAATTCAAAATTGGCTATTAGTAGAATATCTCTGTGAACTCTGTGTTCTCGGTGGCTTAAATCAGTCGTTTATACAATGAAAATTAAAGCAGTTATATTTGACCTTGACGGGACGCTCACCGAACCGTATCTGAACTTCGACAAGATTCGCGCCGAAATCGGTCTCGCGCCCGATGCCGGGGCGCTGTTGGAAGAAATGGAAAAGATGTCCCCTGCCCAGCGAAAATACGCCGAAGAAATATTATACAAACACGAGCAGCTTGCAATCGAACATTCAGCGCTGAACAGAGGAGCCAAAGAAACTCTCAAATGGCTAAGAGACCATAAAATACATATCGGCGTTCTAACAAGAAACACCTGCACCAACGCCTCGGCAGTCGCAAAAAAACACGAACTTGAATTTGACGCTATTTTCGGCCGCCATGACGGACCGGTAAAGCCGGACCCGTTCGGAG
>JAQTQF010000258.1 GCA_028712345.1 Phycisphaerae bacterium
GGAGGCACAATTATGGCTGAAACCAATCTGACTCAAATTATGCAGCTTAAGGAAAAATCACTGGGCGAACTTCAGGCCAAGCATCAAGAACTATTCCCCGGCCAAAAAGTGCCTTCGGATAATAAAGTCCACCTTATCAGAAAAATCGCCTTCCGCGTGCAGGAACTTGAACATGGTGGCCTTTCGGAAGAAACCAAGGCCAGAATTGCCGAGCTTATTGAAAAGTACGATCCGATCAACAATAAGGCGCTTAGGCCGCAAGTTGTTTCTGGGGGCAAGAATGTAGTTGCTATCCCATCCTTGCGAGATAAGCGCCTGCCGATTCCCGGGACTGTAATCCAAAAAAGATACAAAGGCCAAGAGTATCTCGTGAAAGTTCTTGAGAAGGGCTTTGAATACAAAGACAAATTTTACAAGAGTCTCTCGGCAGTGGCCTATGAAATCACAGGAGCCCATTGGAATGGATACTCATTCTTCGGATTCTAAAGAAAAACCTCATATCAAATGTGCGATTTACACGCGTGTATCCACTTCGGAAGGGCTGGAACAGGAATTCAGCTCTCTTGATAACCAGCGCGAGTCCTCTGAAAGCTACATCCAAAGCCAAAAATCCCAGGGTTGGATCCTTCTGCCAGAATGCTACGATGACGGTGGCTACACCGGCGCAAACACCGACCGACCTGCCCTTCAGAAACTCTTATCCGATATCAAAATTAACAAGATAAACTGCGTCGTTGTCTACAAAGTCGACCGGCTCTCGCGATCCCTGCTCGATTTCAGTCAGCTCCTTGAGTTTTTCGATCAAAATAAGGTCACTTTTGTATCTGTAACTCAGCACTTCAATACAAATAGCTCAATGGGCCGACTAACCTTGAACATCCTTCTCTCTTTTGCTCAGTTTGAACGCGAGATCATCAGTGAGCGCACCCGCGACAAGATGGGCGCCGCCAAAAAGAAAGGCAAATGGATCGGTGGATGCCTGCCGCTTGGGTATGATCTTAATAAAGAAAACCATAGGCTTGTTATTAATCCTGCGGAGGCGGCAATCGTTAAAGAACTCTTCGATCTTTACCTCAAGGAACGATCCCTTCTCTCAGTTACTAAAATCGCAAATGAGAAAGGATATAGAACGAAGATCAGGAACATGGCAGATGGTAAAGTCGGCGGAGGAGTTAAATTTACAACTACATCCATAGCAAAAATTCTAAACAATGCACATTACATTGGAAAGGTCAGATACCAAAATGCACTCTACCCCGGAGAACAGGAGCGAATTCTTAATGATCAGATCTTCACCCAGGTCCAAGAGGCACTACGCTACCATCCTAACAAACCCCAAATTCGCACGCCTACGGGCAAAAAAATCGGATTACTCAGTCGTCTTTTAAAATGCTCAGCTTGCAATAAATCGATGTATTTTTCTTATAGTTCTAAACGTGGCAAGATACGTTATTGCCACTATGTCTGCTCAAATGCCCAAAAAAGAGGCTATGATGAGTGTCCCACCAAGCTCGTTAACGTTGGCCTTATGGAAACCAAGGTGCTTGAATGCCTAAGAAAGATAACTAAAGATCAAAGGCTTACGCCCAAAGAATGGGATACTTGCAACCTTGAAGAAAAACGGACCATTCTTCAAAACGTCGTCCAAGAGATTGGGTATAACGGAAAAGATGGAATCCTTGAAATCCTGTTAAACGAGAAGAAAAAAATATTTAAGTTTGAAGTAAGCAAGGATGAGCTGAAGCATCACCCGGTGCCACCAAGACACCAGCCGATGGAAACCGTGCCTCAACTGCGCCAGAATTTGCTCTTAGCGCATCAGATAGATGACCTTATTGCAGAAGGTAAAGCGGAAGGCTTAAAGCAAATTGCAGGATGGCTTAATATGAATCACCAGAGGCTGAATCAAATAATGAATCTTCTACTGCTCGCACCGAAGATCCAAGAAGAGATCATCTGCCCAAAAAACGAAGTTATCTCCTCGATCCCCGAATATAAACTGCGCGACATTGCCTTTGAGCTATGCTGGCACAAACAGCTCGAAATGTGGCAGAGCCTGACAAAAGATTAAATTTCGGTGCTATCGCTCCAGTTACAATCTTTGCATGTAATTACAAGATACCTATCGCCTCGCTTCTCATCCCAGGCTTCGTGCCGTTCCAATTTTCCTGAACCACATTTAGGACAAATTAAATATGGCAATGGATCACCCGGGGACGCATAGCTTGCCGTAAGCTCCATGAGACGATCCTGCAAACGACGTGCAATTTCGATATCTGAAGGACAGCCTGTTAGCTGCGCTGCTATAGACTCAAGAGACATTCCTTCCTTCAAATCAAATCCACGATAATCAGCAACTAACGCTGGCAAAGGGGATGCATCTACTATTACCGGAACTATTTTAAGCGTTGCATCGTCAACACGACGTCGAAGAATAGCCCTGAGTTCTGTACCTACCCAATTTGATTTACTTGCCGACTTAGACCATACCAATACAAAAACATCAGCGCTTGAAATACCTTCTTCAATTCCACCGGTTATGGAATCGCCTGGTTGGATTTCCCACTCATCGAACCAAACATCAACACCTTGCTCCACCAAAGCAATCGCGAGCATTCTTGCCGTTACTCTATCGGCTTTATTATGGCTAATAAAAACTTTCATGACAAACCTACTTTTTGTATTTCAAATCTATCTCTTAGTATCAAAGAGAATTTTCTATCAGTCCTCTATTTTCTAGTTTATGGCCATATTATACCAAAATAGTGGCCGAATTATGGCATAAACTAGCCGCCATAAACTAGGAGAGGATTTGGCCTATTTTTGGCCTTATACGGCTTCGTTTAGAGAGGTCTTATAAACAGCAGGTCCGACGAAAGTTTTTTTGCAGGGGCCATAACTAGTAATCGCCTAACTCTTTGACACCTCGACACATAAAAAGACCATGACTGATCGGATCAATCATGGTCTTAAACCTCTCCCTTTCCTACGAGAGAAGGATATTACTGGGGTGCACCCTGTTTTTCGAGGTGAGGATTTTGTTGGAGGTAATGATGGGTTTGCTGCCAGACTTGGCGTGGACTGATTTCACCATGCGCGAGATGGGG
>JAQTQF010000027.1 GCA_028712345.1 Phycisphaerae bacterium
GCCGGTTTTCAGGCCCGACCACTTTCTTGCCCAGGATATCATTACAAACGGCAGATAATGGTCAGGTCCCAACAGGGTATGAAAAAAACCCATTGAGGCTGCCGTTAAAATCAGGGCATTTATTTCTGTTGACATAACCTGCTCCTTGCGCATAAAATAAAAAAAAATGTAATACCGTTATTTCGTAAAAATACAGGATTCGGTCCCGTTAATCAAGAAAAATCCGAACCGCCGCATTAAAACGCTATTTGTACCCTTGCGCCTAACACGACGGCGTCTTTACTCGCTCCGTTGCCGCCGGGATTGATAACATACTGAATATCAGGACTTACATTAAGCCAGGACGCTATCGCAATGTTGTAGTAAGTTTCAAAAACCGTTTCGTTATCGCAGCCGTAGCCGTCCCCGTCGTTTGCGCCGGACTGTTCGGTAAATACGCCCTGTGCTATGCCGAAACCGAATACATCGTCGTCCCTGCCTTCAAATAATCCCTGATACTGAAAACCGGCGCTCCAGAAATTCGTAATATCGTCAACTTTTCCGTTGGCCCAGCCGTATCTGAAAAACACGCCCAAACCCTGTTCGTCGCCGGGTTCATCGTTTTCTTTCCAAATCATCTGGTCGCAAGCGGTATAAAAACCGGTATCGTCGCGGCGATTGTTGCTATTGGAAAATTTTTGCTTTTCTCTGCCGTCCGCCCAAACGCCGAGGCGGTATGCCCCTCGCAAAGGCCCTTTGGCCGAAGAGAACTCGGGCGTCAGGCCCGTTTCAAAAATATAGAAAAAATCCCTGCCTTCGTCAAAAGCAGTCTTAAAACCGCTCGTCCGCGCATCCGAATCGGCGTCGGCTGCCGCTGCCGAGATATACCAGTTATCGAACAGACGCAGATACCCTGCAACACCCAAGCCATTTTCAGGAAAAGGAATGGTTGGATTGTTCACAAGTACGGCGTTGAGAAACTGGCTGGTTTCATCGTTGGCGTAAGTGCTGCAATCGAAAGCCACCGGGCAGCTATGATGCTCGAAACCGCAGGTGAGGTTTATTTTTCCGGCCCGCAGACGCAGATTGCCGTCGAAAGCGCTTTGCTCGTACCATAATTCAGTTATGTCCATTGCACGGTCGCCGGCCGCATCGCCATTGACGCCGAAAAAACTGCCTACTGCCGGAGCGTCAATTCCTTCCGAATAACTGCCTTCGGCAAGCATATAGAAACTTCCGCCTTCAATGCTGAAGAGCTTTTGCATATTCGCCGACAAACTCAGCTCGTAACTTCCCGAAAAACGGCCTGCCCGGCGGTGGGTGCTAAGGCCGCCTCTGACATTCTGCTGATAAATCTGGGTGGCGCCAAGCTCCAGCTTCAGGCCGTCAGCGGCAATTTTGTCGTTAATTCCGAAAAAGCCGCCCGTCAATGTATCTCTTTCCCAGATATTCTGCACCTCGTCTTGCGCCGCGCACAAACTACCGATGGCAAACATCACAATTAAACCCAGCAACATCCATCCTTTTCTCATAGACCTTCTTTCTTCGTAATACTCAGGTGCGCATAAAATTTTAAAAATCGTAATACCAATTGCGCATAAAAATACATTATTTGTATTACCGAATCAAGAAATAATTTGCAAATTTGTAATTTTTCGGTAAAATGACAATTTGACTGAAGTTTCGGGAGTAAAAAGATGACAATAGAAGCTTTCGTAACGGAGCTGGCTGAGAACAGCGAGTATCAATCCCTGTTCAAAGCCCCCGCTACCTGCGGTATGCACGCCGGAAGGGTTTATTTAAAGGGCGGCGACGAATGCGGCCGACATTCCACCCACGACAGAGAGGAAATGCTCGTATTCCTCTCCGGCAAAGGACTGGCGGTTATCGGCGAGAATAAAACGCTCGAAGTGGGACAGGGGAAGGTTCTTTATATTCCGCCTCAAACGCTGCACAATATAAAAAATATGGCTGACGAGCCGTTGAGTTATATTTTCTGTGTTGTTCCTGTAAACTCTAATGGGGGAAATGAAAATGTCGGACATTGAAAGAATAGGCGTATCGCTCGAAAAAGAACTGCTTGCCGCGTTCGATAAAAAAATCGGCGGTAAGGGCTACAAAAACCGCTCAGAGGCAATCCGCGATTTAATCCGTGAAGATTTATCGAGACAAAAAATCGAACACAAAAAAACTCCGGCAATAGGAGGCATTTTTCTTGTTTACGACCACCACACCGCGCATATTTCGAGCGTCTTCAAGAAACTCGGCTGCCACAAACCGATAAAAACAATCTCATCGACCCATGTTTATATCGACAGTCAAAATTGTCTTGAGGTGCTTTTGGTTCGCGGTCTGGCCTGCGACATAAACAAGCTCGGCGAAACGATGATTAGCCTTCGCGGCGTAAAACACGGATATATCAATCTCGTTGCAGTGGGACGCCGCAAATAATATCTTCGGCAGTGCCTGCCAGCTTAATTGTCTGTCAGTAGTGTTTGGCAAAAAGCATATATCGCCAAAGCCGCTACCATCATATAAAAAAGACATAATTGCCAGTGCTGAATAAAGCTGTTGACACCTGCGTTCGCCAGCAAAGCCAGCCTCTCAAATAATTGAAGGGACTCGAACAATATTACAGGATATGCGCAAAATGCCGCTATTGCCGTTGTTGGAAACAAAATAACCCCCGTAAGCAGCAGTCGTTCCTGCCAGATGACTTTTCTCAGAGCATTTTGCTGCTCAAGCATTTTAACTTCGGATATAAGTTTTTCAGAAAATCCTCGGCGAGGCAACTCCTGATGCTTTTTTAATGTTTTTTTCAGCATCAGGTCGAATTTTTGTTCGTTTTGTTTATTTTCAGGCGGCATAATTAAAACCCTTCGATTTTATCATTTAGAATTTCTTTAAGTTTTTCTCTTCCGCGAAACAGATAGATTTTAACTGTATTCTGTCGCTTCTTCATAATATCCGCAATCTCTTTAATACTCTTGTCCTGACGATAATACAAAACTATCGCCATTGCCATATCGGGCGGCAGTTTTTTTACCGCATCCCATACTATTTCAGTTTCCTGCACCGGCAAGACGGAAAATTCCGGTTCGGTATATTCATTTTGAAGCTGCCGGAGATGCTTTTGCCGACAGCTTTTCTGTCTTATATATCCTATCGCCTTATTATATGTAATTTTCCAAAGCCAGGTACCAAGTTTCGACCGTCCGGCATATTTGCCGATTCCTTTATATGCCGCAAAAAATGTCTCGCTTGCCACATCTTCGGCCTCATCGGCGTCAAGCCCTACCGTCCGGCAGCACAAAAACACCTGCTGGGCGTATTTTTTGATAAACCAGGCAAAAGCGTCTCCATCGCCGCTGCGCAGCCGACGCAATATGCCAATATCTTCGTTTTGTCCGGTACTATCCGCCAAAAAAGTTCCTTTCTTGTGTTAGTCGCGCAGAAAGGCGAAAAGTTTCAAAATTTTTGAAACCTTTCTGCCTAATCTTCTGACTAACAGGCGATATCGCAACTATAATTATCCTAAAAACCGATTATTTTGAAAGGAATAAGTATGAACTTCATAGCTTTAATACCATTCATAGTCACGATTGTAATAATTATTGTGGTTTTCAGGTTTTTTTGAAACCTTTTTATTTAGTCTTGCGACTAACAAGCGAAATCGTAACAATAATCAGCGAAAATTGAACAACTAAATTTTAAAGAAAGGCAGGCAAGCAATATGTTTTCTCAAATTATGGGTTTAACCGTTGTCAACGGCAATGAAACAATCGATATCGGCGCATGGCCTTTTATAATCGGTTCTTTACCGTTTATTGTTGGAATCGTCGCAATTCTTACAGTTTTCTGGTATTTTCTGGGAAGAAAACGATTCGAGCATCAGCAGATTCTGGCAGCGATTGAAAAAGGCACGCCTCTTTCAGAACTAAGACCTTTGAAAAATGCCGGCGCCGACTGGATAAGAAGCCTGACGGCTGGGGTTGCTTTTTTGATGATAGGCATAGGCGCAGCGACTATCGTATTGATTCTCAAAAAATCTCAATTTAACGAGCGTATCGGTCTGGGAATATTTTGTGCCTTGGTATTTTTCGCTATCGGCGTCTCCCAATTTATCCGTGGTATTCTGCAGCGAAAATATGACAAAAACTTACCGTCAAAAGATTAGCCTTTAACGCAAATGAGGGGCTTTAATTTCGCGACTTTTTTAGCAAGGCCGGCATTTGCGGTTGCTTCGACTACTGCACTGACATCCTTGTAAGCGTCGGGGGCCTCTTCCGCAATGCCGCGCATTGAATCTGATTTTATGATGATGTTTCTGTCTGCAAGGGTTCTGATAATTTCGCCGCCTTTAAATTGTTTCGCTGCCGCGGTTCTGCTCAAACTTCTTCCCGCACCGTGACAGGCCGAGCCGAACGCAACACCCATACTCTCGCTGGTTCCGGCAAGGATATATGAAGAGGTTCCCATTGAGCCGCCGATTAGAACGGGCTGGCCGAAAGATTTATATCTGGCAGGCAAATCATTACTGCCCGGCCCGAATGAGCGGGTCGCTCCCTTGCGATGAACAAGCAGCTTTTTAATTTTTCCGCCGACGCTGTGCTCCTCAAATTTCGCGGTGTTATGACTGACATCATAGAGCATTTGCAAATCCGCTTTTGGTAAAATTTGGGCGAATGTCCTGCGGACAAGCTCGGTCAAAATCTGCCTGTTGGCAAGAGCGCAGTTTATTCCGCTCCGCATAGCGCCGAGATAATCGCGGCCAAGCGGACTGTTTATCGGCACACAGGCAAGTTCTCTGTCCGGCAGGTCGATGCCGTAACTTGCCGCCTCATTTGCCATTTGCCTAAGATAATCGGTGCCGATTTGGTGGCCCAGGCCGCGTGAGCCGCAGTGAATACTAACCAGTAAATCATTTTTCTTTATACCGAAGCCGGCGGCGATTTTCTCGTCGTAAATATCAACGACTTTTTGCACTTCAAGATAGTGATTGCCGCTGCCGAGCGTTCCCATTTCATCAGCCTGCCGTTTTTTCGCCTGCGAAGAAACATTTTGCGGCAATGCGCCGCCCATACAGCCGCCTTCCTCGATGAATCGCAAATCTTCTTTTGTGCCGTAGCCGTTCTCGACCGCCCAGACCGCCCCGCCGCCGAGCATTTCATCGAGCTGTTTTGTGCTGAGCGAGATTTTACCTGTACTGCCTACGCCTGCGGGAATGTCCCTGAAAAGCAAGGCCGCAAGTTTTTCTGAAATGGATTTTATGTCATCTTCGACCAGACCGGTATGGAGTGTTCTAACTCCGCAGGCAATATCGAAGCCGACGCCTCCGCCGGATATTACCCCGCCCGCATCAGGGTCAAAGGCCGCTACTCCGCCGATTGTGAAACCATAACCCATATGCGCATCGGGCATCGCGAAAGAGGCTTTGACAATCCCCGGCAGGGCCGCAACATTGCAGACCTGCGAAATGGTTTTCTCGTCGATGCCGTTTAACAGAGTCTTATCGGTAAAAATAACGGCAGGCACTTTCATTGTACCTGCCGCTTCGATTTGCCACTGATTCTCAGCAACCTGTTTTAATTGTGGTCTTGTCATTTTTCACCACAGAGCCCGCAGAGTTCGCAGAGAGTTTTTTGTTTTTAATAACGGTAGTGTTCCGCTTTATACGGAGCTCAATCGCCCTATTTCTTCACGGATTTCCTGTATAAGCTCTTTATTATGTATAATTTTTTTATTGCCTTCTTTTATGGAGATTATATAGAAAACTTTTCCCCCAAATTTTTCGGTAAATTTTTTATGAGTTTCCTGCTGAATAGTTTTTTCTTTAAAAATTTGAGGTATATGCGAAACACTGCCCGCAGGTTTTATTTGCAATCCGATGTATTTATTCCCGACCTGAATATGAAAATCAACATTAAATAAACGATCCCATTGGTCTGAAGCAGGCTCTATTTTCCTGCCCAATTCTTTCTCTAACTGCCCATAAACAGTTTTTATCTCGGTCGTATAACCATCATAGGTACGATCTATCACAAGGTTTAAAATATACTGCACACAGTCATCTTCAGAAATCTGGTCAACTTCTGCCGTAATCACTTCGGTAATTTTTATATAAAGTCTTCTCCCAAGTTCTTCAATGTGTTCTTTTGAACGAACATTCGAAAAATAGTAGCTTTCCCAATCATCAAGGCTCTTCGGTGCACATTTGCGTATTTCTTCAGAAACTGCTCCAACATTTCTTTTAAAATTTAATTGGAAACGATTTGTTGCACTGTTAAGTATCCATTCTTTAGCCATTTCAACTCCTCGCTTAATTCAGCTAAACTGGGGTTGTTTGTTATCAGCCTCAACGAAACCACTTTTCAGCAAATGCCTGTTTATAAATGTTTTGTTTTGCAAATATAGATAGCACAATAAATTATTTTTGTTATCGTGTTTGGCGTGCCCAAACTTCATAAATACATTCTGACCTTTTGTTTTTGTCCTTAGAAACTCGACAGCTTGTTGTTTTTTCTCGGATTTTTCCTTCAAGCCTATAAGTCGTACTTTCAGGCCGTTATTAAGGACCAGTTCGGTAGGCGAAATAATGCTTTTAACGCGATAATATTCCTGTTTTTTACTATCGCCGTTGATTTTCGAGCCAAACTGCAACTTTCGCGGGTCAATCTTTTTGTCGAATTTCACAGGGTCTTTGAAAATATAAGGCAACTTATTTATTTCTTTTTTCCAGTCAGTGCTATCTTCTTTACTCTGTACAAATTCAAGACTGAACTTATCAAAGAATCCCTTTTCATCCACACCGAGTTTTTCTTTGATAACCGGAACAAAGTCAGGATTTATTTCATAGCCTGTGGAATTTCGTTCAAGATTCTTTGCTGCAAGCGAAGTTGTACCACTGCCGAGAAACGGATCGAGTACCGTCTCGCCCACAAAACTAAACATTTTTATCAGGCGGTGGGGAATTTCTTCAGGAAACATAGCGAGATGGCCGTTCTGTTTTTCACCGGGGATATTCCAATGACCCGCAAAATACTGATTCCACTCTTCAGTGGTCATTTTCGATTTTTCTTTGACGGTTTTTGAAACATTCTTACTGATGCCCGGCTTTTTAAAAATTAGAACAAATTCGTAATCTATTTTTATAATGCCATTTCGCGGATGTGGAAAAGAACCCATTATCGTAGCGCCGCCGGTAGTGTTGCAGGTCGTTACTTTTTGCCAGATAATCGCTCCCATATAGTCAAATCCGATGGTTTCGCAGAATTTGATAATTTCGGTGCGAATGGGAATTATTTTATATCTGCCGTAGTAAACCGACCTTGCAAATTGATCGCCGATGTTTACGCACAATTTGCAACCATCCTCTAAAACTCTATGACATTGGCTCCAGACAAGGTTTAAATTATTTATGTAGTCCTCATAACTGTCGTCAAAACCGATTTGGCCGCCGTTTCCGTAATCCTTTAGCTGCCAGTATGGCGGAGATGTAATAATAAGCTGAACAGATTTATCAAGCAAATCTGTCATTTTCCTGGAATCGCCGATTATAATTTTATGTTTTGTCATCTTCACTCATTAGCTTTAAGCTAAAGAACAGGAGATTTTGTATTTTCAATAACGGTAGTGTTCCGCTTTATACGGCCCTTCGATGGGCAGATTGAGATATTCTGCCTGTTTCGGCGTAAGTTTCGTCAGCGATACGCTTAATCTGCCGAGATGCAGTCTTGCGACCTCTTCATCGAGCTGCTTGGGTAGCGTATAGACCTTGTTCTCAAGGCCGCCTTTTGCCAGCATCATTTGGGCAAGGCACTGATTGGTAAAACTATTGCTCATAACGAAACTCGGATGCCCCGTCGCGCAGCCGAGATTAACAAGCCTGCCCTCGGCCAGAACGATAATGCTTCTGCCTGATTCAAGAATCCACTTATCGACCTGCGGTTTGACGGTTTCCTTTTTGCATTTCGGATTCTTCTCAAGATAGCTCATCTGTATTTCGTGGTCGAAATGTCCGATGTTGCAGATTATCGCTTCGTTTTTCATTTTTTCCATATGCTCTGCGCGGATGACATCGCAGCAGCCGGTAGAGGTAACGAATATATCGCCTTGAGTAACGACTTCCTCAAGCGTTTTTACTTCATAGCCTTCCATCGCCGCCTGCAGTGCGCAAATCGGGTCGATTTCTGTAATGATTACTCTTGCCCCGAAATTGCGCATCGATTGTGCGCTGCCTTTGCCGACATCGCCGTAACCGCAGACGACGACGGATTTGCCCGCGACCATAACATCGGTCGCTCTTTTTATGCCGTCAGCCAGCGATTCCCGGCAGCCATAAAGATTATCGAACTTCGATTTGGTCACCGAATCGTTGACATTAATCGCAGGGAACATCAGCGAGCCGTCCTTCTGCATCTGATACAATCGTCCGACTCCGGTCGTCGTCTCTTCCGATACGCCCTGAATTTTCTTTGTAATAGCCGTCCATCTTTGAGGGTCCTCGGCAATAGACGCTTTTATTCTTTTAATTATAATCTGCATTTCGTGATTGTCGGTCGGCTCATCGAGTATCGCCGGGGTTTTCTCGGCCTTTGCGCCGTAATGCACAAACAGCGTCGCGTCTCCGCCGTCATCGACGATTAAATCCGGTCCGCCTTCACCCGGCCACAAAAGTGCCTGCTCGGTACACCACCAGTATTCTTCAAGCGACTCGCCCTTCCACGCGAAAACAGCCGCCAATCCCTCTTTGGCAATCGCCGCGGCGGCGTGGTCCTGGGTACTAAAGATATTGCAGCTCGCCCAGCGAACCTTTGCGCCAAGCTCGACGAGAGTTTCGATAAGCATCGCCGTCTGAATAGTCATATGCAGAGAGCCGGTAATTTTAAGCCCTTTGAGCGGCTTTTGCTTTCCGTACTTGGCACGAAGAGCCATCAGGCCCGGCATTTCATTCTGGGCAAGATTCATTTCCTTTCGGCCCCACTCGGCCAAAGAGATGTCTGCTACTTTATACGGAAGCTTCGGGTCATACTTTAATACACTCATTTTTACTCCAATTTCTGATAATTTCCGGTAATTCGACTCGTTTCTAACGGGGTAAATATAAGTAAAAACCCCTTATTATGCAAGCATTCAAAAGTTAAAGAACTATTCGCTTGACAAAAACAGGCTTTTTGGGTATCATATACTTAATTATGGCTCAGAGTCTTACTAACTTTTCGTTTGGTTGGTGGCGGCCTGTAAGCAAATAGCTGACAGGCTCTTGGGCATAGTTTACATTTACAAAAGATACAAAATAGAATAAAATTTAAGGCCTGTCGATAACACGACAGGCCTTTTTTTTGAGGTGTATATTCAGCCGTTTAGCCGTCGCCGGTACGGCGACGCATTGAAGAAAGAAAAGAAATTATGACGGAAACGAATAAAAAAATTAAAGAGGCAAAACCCGGCCAAATCGTCCCGCTCGTAAGGCAGATTAAAATCGGCGAGCCGGTGGACTTTTTCGCCAAACTAAGCGATTACGGCAGAAAGAAACACTGCTGCCTGCTCGAATCCAAAGACCATCTATCCGAAGGCACCGGAGACGAGCTTACCTTCGGCACGGCAGAGCCGGCCCTTTATCTAAGCGGAAAAGGTCAGGATTTTCAGATTCTCGCCCTAAGTCCGGTAGGTCTGCGGATGATAAAATATCTCTCAACCGCCGCTCGCAGCAGGTTTGGGTTCTGCAAAGAGATAAAATTCGAAAATGACCGCATTACCGGCAAGCTGAACTTAAACAGCGAAGTCATCGACGAACAGAGCCGATTAAAAGCCACAAACCAGATGGATGTAATCCGCGCGGTCAATTTCGCATTCGAGCTTTCCGGCAAACCGTTCCGCATCACCTGCGGCCTGCTCGGTGCGCTCAGCTACGACTTCATCGACCAGTTCGAAAAACTGCCCGCTAACGAATCGGTAATTCTCGATGTGCCGGACTACGAACTTTATTTTGCGGACAATATATTTCTGACCGACCACAGAAGCGGCGATGCCTTTGTGATTGTAAATGCCGTAATCACCGACGGAGACAGGGAACAAATTACTGCCGAGACGGAAAATTGTTTCAGCCGTTATTTCGAGGCGGCAAAAAACAATCCTCTGCCGCAGAGATACACCGGCTCTCTGGCACCGGCAGGCACCGATACTGCTCAGCCTGAATACGAACGGATGGTTCAAACCGCAAAAAAACATATTATAGAAGGTGATATTTTTCAGGTCGTTCTCAGTCGAACTATTACCGAGCCTTGTCCCGATGAGCCGCTCGATGTCTATAAAAGATTGAGAAAACTCAACCCCTCGCCTTATATGTTTTACATCAATACGCCAAGTACTGTTTTAACCGGCGCAAGTCCGGAACTTAATTTAAGGGTCAGCGGAACGCAAAACCGTCAGGTCGAGATAAGGCCTATCGCAGGGACAAAGCCGCGAGGAAAAGTGGACGGCAAAATCGACGCCGATACCGATTTCAGATATGAAGCGGAATTAAAACTCGACAGGAAAGAGCTTGCCGAGCATATGATGCTCGTCGATTTGGCTCGAAACGATATCGCAAGGGTCGCGCAGAAAGGCTCGCGAATAGTCAACGAACTTTTAGTCGCCGAAAAATACGAATCGGTGATGCACCTTGTGAGCAATGTAAAGGGCATCCTTGCCGATGAGCTTGATGCGCTGAGCGCATATCTTGCGACGATGAATATGGGTACGCTCACCGGCGCTCCGAAAATCGAGGCGATGAAAATCATCCGCAAGCTCGAAAAAAATAAACGCGGCTACTACGGCGGAGCCGTTATGTATTTAACCGTTGACGGCCAGTTCGACAGCTGCATAACCATACGGTCGCTGCAGGTAAAAGACCATATCGCCTATATCAGGGCTGGGGCCGGAATCGTGCATGACAGCGTCCCGGCGACGGAATTCGCCGAAACCCAACACAAGGCAGGCTCGTGCCTTAGAGCGGTGAGAGGAAACTGAATATGAAAAACCCAAAAGTGTTATTTATAGATAATTTCGACTCGTTCACTTATAACCTCGTTGACGACTTCTGCAAACGGGATTGCGTCGCGCGGGTCTATCGCGCCGATACGCCGCTTGAGAGTCTCAAAAAGATTGCCGAAGAACTGAGGCCTGACCTGCTGGTGATTTCTCCCGGCCCCGGCAATCCGTCCAGCGCAGGGGTTACGCTCGAAGCAATCGGTTATTTTCAGGACAGGCTCCCGATATTCGGCGTCTGTCTCGGCCATCAGTCAATCGTCGAATACTTCGGCGGAAAAATCGCTCACGCTCCCAAAGTTATGCACGGAAAAGCATCGAGAGTTACGCACAACGGCAAAGGAATTTTTGAGGGACTCGAAAATCCGCTTCAGGCCGGCAGGTATCACAGCCTCTGCGCCGTAAAAGTGCCCGACTGTCTCGAAATAACCGCAACTTACGATGATATTGTTATGGGAATCGAGCACAAAACCAAACCGATTTTCGGCGTTCAATTCCATCCGGAAAGCATCCTGACCCCGACCGGCGGAAAGATTATACAAAATCTTTTGAAAATATCGTTAAACAGGAGAGTGTCGTTATGACCAAAATAACCGAATATCTCGAAATCCTTCTCGAAGGCGGAGACCTCAAATACGACCAGGCCAAAGACCTGCTTGACACTATTTTCAAAGGCGATGTCGCCGAAGTCCAGATTGCCGCGTTTCTTGCCGCGATGAGAATGAAAAAAGCAACTCCGAGCGAACTTGCAGGCCTTGCTCAATCATTGCGCGACCACGCCGTAAAAATCAAATTATCTATCAATAAAGACAAATTAATCGACACCTGCGGAACGGGCGGCGCTTCCGCGAAGACTTTCAACATTTCAACCGCCGCGGCCTTCGTTGCCGCAGGAGCGGGCGCTTATGTCGCAAAGCACGGCAACCGCGCAATCACAAGCAAATGCGGTTCAGCCGATGTACTCGAGGCGCTGGGCGTAAAAATTGACTGTTCACCTGATACCGTTGCCGAATGTATCGAAAAAGCAAGGATAGGTTTTATGTTCGCCCCGATGTATCACCCGGCAATGAAATTCGTTCAGCCTATAAGAAAGAGTCTCGATTTCCGAACGGCATTTAATATCCTCGGCCCGCTGGCGAATCCCGCAGGCGCAGGCTCGCAGGTTATGGGCGTCGCAGAAGAAGGTCTGCTCGACAGAATTGCCGAGACATTAAAAATACTCGGTGTAAAAAGGGCGATGGTCATTCACGGAGGCGGCCTGGATGAAATAAGTCTCACTGCCGTCACAAAAGTCGTCGAAATCAAAGATGAACGGAAAACCTCCTACGAGATACGCCCGTCCGACTTCGGGTTTGCTCCGCCAAAAATAGCCGAGCTTGTCGGGAGTAGCGCCGAACATAATGCAATGCTCGTAAAAAATGTTATCTGCGGCAAAAACAGAGGCTCTGCCAGAGACATTGTGCTTCTCAATGCCGCGGCCGCTA
>JAQTQF010000259.1 GCA_028712345.1 Phycisphaerae bacterium
GCAGGTGCCCCGAAAGCAAACGCAATTGTCAGTCAGTCAGGCGGCCCGACGGGCGTAATAAATGCCTCGCTGGTCGGCGTAATTGAAGAAGAGAAAAAACATCCCGAAATTCAGAATTTATACGGCGCCATTCACGCCGTCAGCGGAATCGTAAAAGGCAATTTTATAGATTTGATGAAAATATCCAAAGACGAGCTTGAAATCGTCGCCGCTTCTCCCTCCTCAGCCCTCGGCTCAAGCAGGGACAAGCCGGACGCCGAATACTGCAAAAAAGTTCTCGATGTTTTCAAAACCAAAGACATCCGATACTTTTTCTATATCGGCGGAAACGATTCTGCCAATACCTGTTTCATCATAAACAATATGGCTCAGGAAGCGGGCTACGACCTTAAGGCTTTCCATATTCCCAAGACAATCGATAATGACCTGCTCGTAACCGACCACTGTCCGGGTTTCGGTACTGCGGCTAAATTCGTTGCCTGCGCTCTTATGGGCGACGACCTCGACAACAGAGCTCTGCCCGGCGTAAAGATTGATGTAATTATGGGCAGACACGCCGGCTTTCTGACCGCCGCCGCCGCTTTGGGCAAACAGAGAGACGATGACGGACCGCACTTAGTTTATCTGCCCGAAAGACCCGTCTCGATGGATAAATTCCTTTCCGATATTGACGCGGTTTACAAAAAACTCGGCAGATGCGTTGTCGCCGTAAGTGAAGGCATATCAGATACCGACCATAAGACATGGGCTGAAAAGCTCGCTGAAAACGCCGAACGCGACGCTCACGGCAATGTTCAGCTCTCCGGCACAGGCGCCTTGGCGGACTTTCTCGCCTCCCAGGTGAAGGGCAATCTTAAAATCAAGCGCGTTCGCGCCGACACCTTCGGTTATCTGCAGAGAAGTTTCGCCGGTTTGCAGTCAGCGGTCGATGTTTCTGAAGCCCGCCGATGCGGTACAGAGGCGGTAAAACTTGCGATGACCGAACAGAACGGTTCGGTTGCGATGAAACGAATCGGCAACGGCAAAGATTATGCCGTCGAACTTTTCAGAACAGAACTTGCCAATGTCGCCGAAAAGACAAAATCCCTGGCCGATGAGTATATTAACAAAGACGGCAACGGTATAACAAAGGCATTTATCGATTATGCTCTGCCGCTGACCGGCGGCCTGCCGAAGACCGGCTATCTCGGCAATCACCCGAGAATATAAAATTTTTAAAGGCAAAAAATTATTTGATAATTTAACCCCCGCTCACAAGGCGGGGGTTTTGTTTGCTAATCTCGTGTCGCTATGCTTTCGGATATAATAAACCTGCTGCCGCATAATTACAGTCCGACGCAATGGCTCATATTGTGTCTTTGCGCAGTTTTTGTCGGCATAAACAAAACCGGTATCCCCGGCATAGGGATAATGGTAGTCCCGCTGCTCGCGTCATTTTTCCCGGCCAGAATTTCAACAGGTCTTCTTCTGCCGCTTCTGGCAATGGGCGATTTATTCGCGGTTAAATTTTATCATCGCCACGCAAAATGGAATCACATTTTAAAACTTCTGCCCGCCGCTCTGGTCGGCATAGCGGCCGGTTCCTTAGCTATCAGAAATATCTCCGATGTCAAACTTGCGCCAGTAATAGGAATAATCGTTCTCGCTATGCTCATTTTGAATTATTTGCGTCAGAGAAAATCGCAGAGCGATTTGCAAGTTCCCGCCCACTGGCTCTTCGCGGTAGTGATGGGTTTCTTTGCCGGCCTTACCACTCAGCTTGCAAACGCTGCCGGGCCGGTAATGATTGTATATCTTCTGGCGACAAGATTGCCGAAGTATGAATTCATCGGCACAAGCGCGTGGTTCTTTCTGATTATCAACTGGCTCAAAATTCCCGTCTTTGCCTCCGAGGGCAGAATAACACTCGAAACGGTCTCCGCTGATATTGTTATGCTGCCGCTGATTGCCGTCGGCGCCTTTGCCGGGGCTCTAATCCTGAAAAAAATTCCCGCAAAATGGTTCGAGCTGGTTGTCCAGATACTTGCCGCCGCCGCGGCGATAAAGCTGCTGTTGCCCTGATTGTGCCGCAGAATATCTGTATTTGGCGTTAGCAGAATCTTTCTTGATAATTTGACCGAAAAACGGTTTAATACGCGTCTGTCAGCGAAATTGAAGGTTACTGTATTTTAGGTAAAAGGATAAAGGATAATAAATGGCGGATTTGAAAGCTTTAAGCCAGGCTATCATAACTGGGAGCAAGGACAAGGCTCTTGAGATTACAAGCTCAGCGCTTGCCGAAGGTCTCAGTCCTGAATCGATACTTAACGAAGGTCTTGTTGCCGGTATGAATATTATCGGCGAGCGGTTTAAGAACAACGAGGTTTACATTCCCGAAGTTCTTATGGCTGCCATGGCAATGAAGACAGCGATGGAAGTCCTCGAGCCCAGACTTGTTGAAGCTGGCGTTGAACCTATTGGAACCGCTGCGGTCGGAACCGTTCAGGGCGACTTGCACGATATCGGCAAAAACCTCGTTGTTATGATGCTCAAAGGCGCCGGCTTTGAAGTTATCGACCTCGGCGTCAATGTCAGCGCTCAGGCGTTTGTAGAAAAGGCAAAGGAAACAAACGCCAAAATTATCGGTATGAGTGCTCTTTTGACAACCACTATGCCGTCGATGGAAAAAACTGTAACAGCGGTCAGGCAGGCCGGCCTTTCTGTTAAGACGATGATTGGCGGAGCTCCCGTTACACAAGCCTACGCCGACAAAATTGGCGCCGATGGCTTCGCTCCAGATGCCGCATCTGCAGTTGACCTCGCCAAATTTTTAATAGGTAAATAAACCTTTCATTTTTAAGGGTATCTCTAAAAATATTACTTGTCATTCTGACCCTCGCGCAAGCAGAGAAAGAATCTCATCGTCTCACTCCCGACCTGATCGGGAATCCATTATTTAGCCGCGGTTGGCTCGGCTAACACCTTGGCCGAGTTCGTTGCCATTCCCACCCCCGTTGTCATTCTGAGTCCGCCGAAGGCGGACGAAGAATCTCGTTTTTTGTCCACTTAGGGACGGCTTACGCCAAAACAATGCATAGAGACTGATTCATCCCTTTGCTCCC
>JAQTQF010000260.1 GCA_028712345.1 Phycisphaerae bacterium
CGCAGCGGGCAGCCTGCAAGTCTTATAAATACCGACGGGACGCCGGCAAACAGCCCCTCGCCCTGGATGGAGTAAAACAATTCGGTAATTTTGATTTCAGTGTTTTGCATATTTCAGCGGGTCTTTCAGGCCGGCCTGGGCAAAGCCTTTTAATCGCAGTTGGCAGGAGTCGCATCGGCCGCAGGATAGTCCCTTTTTGTCGGGATTATAGCAGCTGTGCGTAATGGAATAATCAACGCCGAGCCGGGTGCCGGTTTTTACGATTTGGGCCTTGGTCATTTTAATTATTGGGGTATGTATTTTGTATCGTCCTTTTTCCTCAATTGCTGCGGCGGTGGCAAGGTTGGCCATTTTCTCGAAGGCTTCTATGTATTTTTTCCGGCAGTCGGGATAGCCACTGTAATCGGAGGCATTTACGCCTACGAAAATGTCAAAGGCCCCGATTGCTTCGGCAACAGCCAGGGCATAGCTCAAAAAAATCGTGTTCCGAGCGGGGACATAGGTAATGGGAATCTTTTTAGGATTGATGTGTCTGTTCAGAGGGACCTTTATGGATTTGTCGGTCAGGGCGGAATTGGCGAATACGGCAGGGGCGATATTGATGATTTTATGCTGAATGGCGCCGAAAAACTTGGCGATTTTCTTTGCGGATTTGAGTTCAACACAATGCCGCTGGTCGTAATTGAAACTGATCGCGTAACAGGCAAAGCCGTTACTCTTTGCTATTGCTAAAGTTGTGGCAGAATCGAGGCCGCCGCTTAGAAGGACGACCGCTTTTTTAGTTTTTTTCGACATAAAATACTCCGCTTGCCAATATCCAAAGATTATATTATAGTGATGGTTAGTGATATTTTAACAAAAAAACAGGGTTAATTATGAACGATGTCAAAATAGAGCTTTTTGATAACCCCAAGCCTGCAAGAAACTACACAATAAAAATCGATTGCCCGGAGTTTACGAGCCTCTGTCCTAAGACAGGCCAGCCCGATTTCGGCACGATAACGGTAGAATATTGCCCGGACAAGAGCTGCATAGAGTTGAAAAGTCTGAAATTCTATATGCAGAGCTTCAGAAATAAAGGCGTTTTTTATGAAGCGCTTACAAATGAGATTCTCGATTATCTCTCGACGGCCTGTCTGCCGAGATGGATGAAAATTACTTCGGTCTTTACGCCGCGGGGCGGCATTACTACCGAGGTTACAGCCGAATACAAGCAGTAAAAACAGGAGAATATAGCTATGTCTATATCATTGCATTGCGAATGCTGCAAAAAGAAGATTACGGCGCCGGATAATGCGGGCGGAAAATGGGGCAAATGTCCTTATTGCAGTCATAAATGTTATATCCCGCTGCCTGCCAGCGAGGACGAGGAAGTCAAACTGGCTCCTATCGATGAAAACGAGGAGACGCAGTATAAACAAATGATGCGTGAAACATATCATGTGACAGAGACGCTGTTGCAGCAAGTTGATGAGCCGCCTGAACCGGGACAGGAAGCGAACATTGATGAAAAAACTCTGACGGTCAGAATCATAAAATATCTGGCGATGATGGCCAGGAGTTCGTTTGATGAAGCGCAGGCGGCAGAGAACAAAATTTTTCCTTATCGCAAACAGGCTAAAAGAATTCTCGAGAATATGCTCAGGGAGGGCAAACCCGAACCGGAACTTGCCGATATTCCGGAAAAACTGCTTGCCGGCTTTATCAGAAATATGCTGGCGAAAATGGGATAGAAAACTAAAGGCAACCTCTAAAAACTTGTCCTCACGAAAGCGGGGGTGTCATTGTGAGGAGCGAAGCGACGAATCAATCTTCATTATTGTTTTGGCGTAAGCCATCCCTAAGTGGACAAAAAACGAGATTCTTCGTCCGCCTTCGGCGAAGTCAGAATGACAATGGGCTAAGGGGGTCAGAATTGTAAGTAATATTTTTAGAGATACCCTTATTTTGCCATAGACTGCAAAAATTCCATTTCTCCAGGAGTCAGCGGTTCGTTATTTATCTGTTTGACCTTTTCCGTAGTCTGCTCAAGGGTAAAACCGCCCGATTTCAGCATCCACGCTGCGGCAAGATAGATTTCTCTTTTTGTGCCGCTGCTGCCGTGGATGAGAACGGGTAAATTGCTGCTTTCCGACATTATCGCCAAAAACTTTGCGGTCGTATTGGCATCCGGAATGCCCTGAACCGGACCATGTTTTTCAATCGGCAGTTCGATATATTTCACGCCGTTATCTTTTATCCATGTAACCTCTTCATTGTGCCAATTCCGCTCGCGATGTTCATTAGCGCTGCGGACATTGACTATCGTTGCGATATGATATTTATACAGCAGTCTGGTATAATCCATTCCGCGGGGCTGACCGCTGACATAAAGAACATCCTGTTTTATAGTCTGGAAATTTTTTATGCTAAAATGTCTGATAAGACCTGTAACGGCAATAATTATTACCAGAAGCCAGAACCATGCGATGAAAGCATTTTTTTTCTTTTTCATTTATTTTACCTTCTCAAGCTTTTTTAAAGACATTTCTGACGGCATAGATTTTTCTGTCGGTAGCTTCAAAATAAACCCTGCTGATTAGTTCAGCGATAAGACCGGTCGAAATAAAGATTAGACCTGTCAAAAGAAGAATAATACCGGCAGCGGTCAGCGGGGCGTGGGCAACGAATATTGGAACCTTAAAATAAAACTTATCAAAAAGCACATAAGCGAACACCATTATTGCTGCGGTGATGCAGTAAAAGGCGGCCTTGCCGAAAAAATGCAGCGGACGGGTGATATAGCCCAGAAGAAAACGCAGCGTTATCAGGTCGAAAGCGACTCTGAAGGTTCTGCCGATGCCATAATTGCTTTTGCCCGCGGGTCGCTCAATGTTTTTAATGGGAATTTCGATTATCTTCCCACCTGTGAAAGAGACAAGCGCGGGTATAAAACGGTGCATCTCGCCGTAAAGCCTGATATCGTTAAGAATCTGTCTGCGATATGCTTTAAAGGTTGTGCCGAAGTCGTGAATGTCAACTCCGCTGACTTTTGAAGCGAGCCAGTTTGCCGCTCTGCTTGGAATCTTTCTCATTATGAGATTATCGAC
>JAQTQF010000261.1 GCA_028712345.1 Phycisphaerae bacterium
TAGAGCCAGATATTACCACCCCGGGATCGGTCGTTTTCTACAACCTGACCCAATAAATGTAGCTGGTGGGATAAATATTTATACTTATTGCGGCAATAATTCAATGATGTTTATAGATCCATGGGGGTTATGCAAAAATGATTTAAAAGATACAAGGGGTATTGTCAATCGAATAGCAGCAACTTGGCACCCATTGCTTCATGCATTTCCCCCTTCTTGGGGTGGCTATGATTATAGACAAACCAATGATAGCTTTACAATTATGGAAAATGGGCAAGAAGTTTCGCTATCTGGATCAGAGTTTGGTAATTATTTAGCTGGTTTTATGGGGCAACTTCATTTGGGTGCTACTGGTGCTCAGGCAATGTATAGGGCAGGAGACTGGTATGCGGGGGTAGATAAAGGTGGTTCTTGGACAAGATATTATAAACTTCATTTTGGAACAGACGACCCCGAGAGCGTAAGAGATATAGGCCGTGGCATAAAAGACGCTAAGGACATCGGATTAATTAGAAAAACGATACTTCATGGGGTTCATAAAGTAATATATGACTGGTGATTAAAATGTCAAAAAAATCATTAAATTATTTTGTTGTTATGTTCATATTTTCAGTATGCTTAATCGGTGTTTTATGTTTGTTTATGGGTTTGTTTTTTTTCGAGATGCTATTTTCGGTAGGATGGCTGTTAATCGGTATAAGTTTGCTTACATCATGTTTTATTATTATTAAAAACATTATTTCAAAAAAACAAACTGCAACTGTAGAAAAAGTATTTCCAATTATATCTTTTGTTTTATCCTTTCTGCTTTTTGCTATTTTGTTTACTATGTGCGTACATGCCAACTATCGAAAATATTACTCTAATAAATATACTCCATTAGGCAATCTGAATATGCTTAGTTCTGCATTAGTTGCCTATGCTGAAAGTAATCAAGGTTTTCTACCTGATGCAAAGTCTTGGTGTGATGAATTATTGTTATTCGACCCAAATCTATCAAAAATCAATTTTCAATCACCAAGAGATTTCAACAACTGCGAGTGTGATTTTGCTTTCAATGTAAACTTAAGTGGAAGGAATTTGTCAAATATGCCACCAGATATAGTATTACTTTTTGAATCTTGTGGGAACTGGAACTTATCCGGAGCTGATAATCTGTTGGCTAAAGAAAAAAAATTTAGAGAGTACATAAAATTAACTTATACTGATTTAAGTATCCATGATTACTGGTACTATGCCAAAGGAGTTCGTGATAGTAATTCATATGAACATAGGCCCATTAAATGGAGATAAGACAAAATATTATTACCACTTTGACGGATTGGGCAGAGCAGGGTATTCCGGGTAGCGATTGGGGCTTAGACACTCCAAATGATTTGGCGGAAGATTTAAAGGAGAAAAAAGAAAAATGCAAAAAGTAGTAAAAATATTATTGTTTGTTGTTATATCGATAGGAATTTTTACTCCTATGTTTTTAGCTTTTTGTTTTAGGCGTATTGAAAATATGGTATTGTTGCTTGACAACCGATTGCAAAGTATTCGTCCTGAAATAATGGATATATCTGTCAGAGAAAATTATCCGCTGTCCATCTACATGAAAGATATTATTGTTTATGTGGGATTGTATAGGGATATTTCTATTTTTGTGGCAATTCTGATAACCATAGCAACGTTGTTTTTGATTTTTGCTTGCAGAAAAACTGACAAAGCTAAATAATGGATTTGAGCAAAGGGCGTGTGGTAAAGAAATATATATGTGTTTTTGAATATAGCTCTTTTACAAGTTAATACAATAGGGGCAAAAACGTGTTTTTTATGCTAAGAATGCGGTTTGCGGAGTTCGGGAAATCATTATCGGAGTTCAGGGAGAGACCGGCGGATGTCCGCCAGTCCTCTACTGAGTTCAGAGAATCTTCTGCGGCGCGCAGAGAACTTTCCGCGGGCTTCAGTGAAGCTTCTACCGAGTTCAGAGAATCTTCCGCGGCGTGCAGAGAACCATCCGCGGGACTCAGTAGAACTTCCGCGGAGTTCAGGGAATCCTCGACGGAGTTCAGAAGTTTGTCCCCTGATATCAAAGGTTTAGTTGCTAAGTTACAAAATAACGCTGTCGGCGGTGTTATCGACATTAACTACAGCAACTATGACCGGCTCGGCAGAGTTATTCAAACTCAAAACTATAAACTACGAGTACGATGCTCTCGGCAGAAGAACAAAACTTGTCTATCCCGATGATACCAATGTTACTTACGAATACGACTCGATGAGCCGGCTCACAAATATCAGATACGAAGGCTCGATAATAGCCGAATACGGCTATGATGAATTATCCCGCCGGACACTGCTCCAATACGGCAACGACGCCAATATTGTATATCAATATGACCTCGGCGACCGGCTGACGAGGATTGCCAATAACACCGCCTCCGGCCCGATTGATTTTCAGTACACCGACTATGACAACATCGGCAACCGCAAAAATATGCTCGTCGATAACAATGAGAGCGTTTATAAATACGATAAGCTCTACCAGCTTGTCTTTGCCGATTATCCGGCAGCGTGGAATGTTGCTGATGTGAATTACTATTATGACTCTCTCGGCAACCGGACAAGCGTTTATAACGGCTCGACGACGAGTTATCTGCATAACAGTCTGAATCAGTATTACTCGGTAGCGGCCGCGGCGTTCAGCTATGACTCAAACAGCAACTTGACGAATGACGGGGTATTCAGGTATTATTACGACTGTGAAAACCGGCTCATCGATGTAAATGACCAATCCGACTCGCCGGTAGCGCATTATGAATACGACTATCTGGGACGAAGAATTTCAAAAACTGACTACACGCTATCGCCTGCACGCTACACGCTGTTTTGCTACGACGGCGATCAGGTAATCGCTGAGTACTCAGGCGGCGGGACGCTGCTGAGAAAATTCGTTTACGGTCCCGGCATTGACGAACCAATTATGATGATTGACGCTTCAAGCGGCAGCAGGTATTATTATCATTATGATGGTCTTGGCAGTGTGGCTGCTCTTTCAAATAATATAGGCGAAGTTGTCGAGCGGTACAGGTATGATGCGTTCG
>JAQTQF010000262.1 GCA_028712345.1 Phycisphaerae bacterium
TTTTCAGTAACGCGTACCTCTAGAGGTCATTCAGGAAGTAAGGCGGCAGAGGCATAAGATGTTAAGCGCAAGCAAACTTGATAATCTGATTAAGAGTACAGGTAAAAATGTTACCGAACTGGCGGCCGGTATGAAAAGAGCCGGTATGACGGAAAAGCAGGCTGTTTCGGCTATCAGGAACTGGAGAAAAGGTTTGATAAAGCCGTTGCCGAGAAAGAGCGATATCCAGTCGCTGGCATCCGGTTTGGGCGTTGAGCCGACAGGTATATCGGAGTGGAGGTCATCGGTAAGATATGCACCGAGTGCACCGAGAAAAGCCAGATTGGTCACGCAGCTTATCGCCGGTCGAAGCGCTCAGGAAGCTATGGATTTGCTTAAGTTCACGAGAAAAAGAGCTACGGATATGGTACAAAAAGCTCTCAAGAGTGCGATTGCCAGTGCGGATGAAGATTCGGCAGATGTCGAAAAACTTTATGTTTGCCAGGCAAGAGTTGACGGTGCCGGCATTAGGGTTGGCACAAAGAGATGGATAGCCAAGGACAGAGGTAAGGCCTATTCTTTTATTAAATTGGCCAGTCATATACATGTGACGGTTACAGAAATATAAAAATTGTTTGAATGAAGGCATTATAAGGACTTGATATGGGTCAGAAGGTTCAGCCGATAGGGTTTAGGACAGGCATAAGACTGCCGTGGCAGAGCACATGGTTTGCTCCTAAAGCCAATTACGGGCAGATGCTCGTTGAGGACCAGCGGATTCGCAACTATGTCGATAAGAAGTTTAACAAGCAGCCGCCGTTTGCGGCCGTTTCAAAAGTTGGAATAGCAAGAACCAGGAACGAAGTAAAGATTACGCTGTACACCGCCAGGCCGGGTATCGTGATAGGTCCCCGCGGCGCAGAAGTTGACAAGTTAAGAGGCGATCTTGAAGAGCTGCTTGACAGACAGGTTACTGTTAATGTCATAGAAATAAAAGAACCGGCAATGGACGCAAAACTTCTTGGTGAAGCGGTTGCCGAGCAGTTGAAGAAGAGAACCGCCTTCAGAAGAGCGATGAAACAGCAGTGTGAGCTTACGATGCAGGCCGGCGCAAAGGGAGTAAAAATTATATGTTCCGGCAGACTTGGCGGAGCCGAAATGGCCAGAAAAGAAACTCAGATGATAGGCAGTATTCCGCTACATACGATAGATGCCGATGTTGATTATGCTCAGGTGGATGCAGTTACGACTTATGGAACTATTGGCATAAAGGCATGGATATATAAAGGCAAATTCGGTCAGCAGCAGGAACAGACAGAGAAAAAGACGCTGCGAACGCCGAGATCAAAGATGTATTCGAGAGCAAAAGGCCGGATCGAAAAGGCCTCACCGGCGCCGCAAGGCACAGCCGATGAATCTAAAGAGCCGGAAGATACCAGTAAAAGTGAATGAGTAAGATACTGAAAGAGATGCAGTTATGGCATTGATGCCGAAAAGAGTTAAATATCGTAAAAGTCAGCGTGGCCGGATGAAGGGTAAGGCCGGCAGGGCGAATTATGTCGCTTTTGGTGAATACGGCTTACAGGCCCTCGAAATCAGTTGGATTACCGGCAGGCAGATTGAAGCCGGCAGAGTTGCAGCCACTCACTTTCTCCAGAGAGTCGGAAAAGTGTACATAAGAGTGTTCCCTCACAAGTCAATAACGAAAAAGCCGCTTGAGACAAGAATGGGCAAAGGCAAGGCTGAAATCGATCAGTGGGTTGCATCCGTAAAGCCGGGTACAGTGATGTTTGAAATCGGCGGAGTAAGCGAAGATGTTGCGAAAAGGGCTCTTACGAGAGTTGCTCATAAAATGCCCATAAAGTGCAGATTTATTACAAGAAAACATGCTATTGGTTAGGATAAAAGCGTGAAAGCTTCAAAAATAAGAGAAATGAGACCGGATGAATGGGCCAGCGAGCTGGCAAGTCTTGAGAAGCAGTTGTTCGATATGAGAACAAGGGCTGTGACCGAAAAGCTTGAAAATACCCATTTACTTAGAAATATAAAAAGGGATATAGCGAGACTTAAGACCGTTATCAGGGAAAGCCAGTTAAAGGGCGAAAAATAAATGCAAGGCGAAAGAAAACAAAAAAAAGCCGTAAGCGGCGTGGTTGTCAGTCGAAGCGGCGACAAGAGCATTAGAATTGTCCTGGATTACAGAATTAAGCATCCTGTTTATGGCAAGTTTATCAACAGGCGGACAAAACTCGGCGTGCATGATGAGAATAACCGGGCACAGATTGGTGATATTGTCGAGGTTGTACAGTGCAGGCCGATGAGCAAGACGAAAAGCTGGCGTCTCGTAAATGTCGTTCAAAAAGCGTCAGATAAAGGTTAACAGTAAAGGATATAGAGCGTGATTCAGCAGGAAACATATGTGGATATTGCCGATAACTCCGGTGCCAAGCGGGCTCAGTGTATCAAGGTTCTCGGCAAAGGCTCCTCGAAAAAAGGAAGATATACCCGCCATACTGCGAATGTCGGCGATATTATCTGCGTGGCAATAAAAAAACTGTTGCCGACTTGTCAGCTTGACAGGAAAAAAGTTTACAAATGCGTTATCATCAGGACCAAGCAGGCAATCAAAAGGCCGGACGGCAGTTATGTCAGGTTTGACAAAAACGCGGCAGTGATAATCGATGCTGACGGCAATCCTGTCGGAACGAGAATTTTCGGTGCGGTTGCAAGGGAACTGAGAGAAAAAAACTTTATGAAAATTATTTCTCTGGCCAGTGAAGTCGTTTAAGACGCTTCTCGGCAGTGAAGAGGCTTGTGATATGGCAAAAAATATAAAAAAAGGCGATATGGTTGAAGTGATAACCGGCGAGGATAAAGGCACGGTTGCAAAAGTAATGCGTGTAATTACTTCGAAGAACAAGGTTATCGTTGAGTCGGTAAACAGGCGTTACAAACATGTAAAACCCAGCAGGAAATATCCGCAGGGCGGCAGAATTCAGATCGAAAGGCCTGTTCACATACGCAATGTTCTTCCGGTTAGCCCCAAGCCTTCGAAGGGCACAAGAGTTAAATTTGTAACTGGCAAAAAGGGCGAAAAGAAACG
>JAQTQF010000263.1 GCA_028712345.1 Phycisphaerae bacterium
CATTGGGAAGGCAATATGAATACGCCCGCCGAAAGCATCGATATAATTATTTCGCAAAGTCGTGCCGCGATAGTCGTATTTCGTTCCATCTTCGTCCAAATTATAGACGATGGGGTCAACAAGATTCATTCCGCCAAGCGACTCGCGGGATATAGCGGCAACAACATTATCCTCTGCAATGCTGCCCGGAGCGCCGTAAAGAACCAATGCCGCATCGGTAGGGTCGAGAACAAGATTATTCCGAATGATTGTTTTTTCAGCGGCGCAGGATATCGCATCGCCCCATGCAAACGGTATTTCGTCTTTTTGCCTGCCGTTGCCCCTTGCATCGACGCCGGCACAGAGGAATATGTTATTTTCCACCACACAGCCGGTAGCGCCTTCGCGAACCTGAAGCGATGACCATGTGCGAGTGTTCATAAATACGCAATCGGCAACCCTTTGGCCGGAGACGCGGTTTACGACTTTTTTATCTCCGAGATCGGGACAGCCGAAAAATACCATCGGCGGCTGACCGCCCCCGCCGGTTATCTCGCTCTTGGCTACCGTGCCGAGATTGTAACGGTTACCGTCCAATATGACTTTTTCCAAAACGACATAATTTTGCTGTGCCGAATCGATCAGTATCATAAGATTAGGCTCGGATATTCGAAGCGTTGCGTAATCGGAAATATGCTCGGCATCCTTCGTCGTAATTTTCTGACGGGGAGCGGTATATTTCAGCGTCGCCTTGATTTCATAAACGCAGCCTTTCTTCAAAAGCAAATCCTCTCCTTTATCGAGAACCGCCTGCAAATCGTCTCCCGGCGAAACGACATCCTGCGAAACCTTTTTATCCGTTTCGACAGAGGCCTGCTCTGCTGTTTGGGCACAGGCGAAATTTGCCAGCAGGACAAAACATATTCCCGTAATGAAAAGAGAGTTTAAAGAAACAAACATAGATTTGGTTTTTGAATTGTTCATATTATGCCTTTCTCAGCGCTTCATCAATATCAGAAAGTTCAATTGCTATTTCCAAAAGTCCGGCCACACAGCCGAACATCTTAGGGCGATAATAATATCAGGATTTCCCCTCCGTCGCAATAATTTTACCCGATTTTTTCTGAGCCGGACGCAGGAGCGCCGGCTTGCGCCCCGTAAAATCGTCATAAAGAGGCGCAACCGCTTTGATTGCGTCATTTTCATTATTGCTTACGGTCATTGCGAAAATCTTGACACCGCTGTTATCCGGCAGCGTTATATCGGCGGCGCCTTCGGGTATGTCCATCGCATACTTGAATATATAGCTGAACTGGTAAGATTCGTTGCCGTTTGTTTGCTGGTGTCTGTGTGTGCAGAACCACGCAATTGTGTCCCGCTTAATGAAGCCGGTCTTGATACCAACTACATTAGCAGCACACTTGAATTCCATTTTAGTAAGCTGTCTGTCCCATATACGATTGTCATACTGTCCGACAAATCCTGTCCACGACTGTATCATCAACCTTACTTTCTTGCCGCCAAACCGGAATACGGCTTGGGTATCATCGGTTGCCGAGGCTAAAATATACAAACGGTTATACCGGCCTTTAGGCAGAGCGATTGTCTGGCCGGTGCAGACGACGGCGTTTTTCATATCCGCTGCGCCCGAACCCATCTTAAATGGAATCCCTTCGCTGATAATTTCACCGCCAAGCATATCGGCAGGCATCGTATAACTTTCCTCGATAGCGCCGTTCCTGTAATTGCTGTCTAAACTCATAACATCGATATTATAATCCAACTCGACAATCTCACTTGTCGGCGGAGTAAGAGCAACTGTCGGCTTTTCCATTTTAACCGCGAAGCTGCGGGGACTGTACTTTGTCATATCACAAACTAATTTGCCGTTTTCAACGCGCGCATCGCCGATTCGCCGTTCCTGACCGTCCACCTCATACGCATCGCTGATTACTCCCGCAAGCGAGACGGTTACATTCTTTGCATCCTGTCCGAAGAGTTCCTGCAATCGCACAATTATATAATCCGAATTTTCTGCCTTCTTAACGGCACGCACATCCACCGCAGAGGTACTGACAGACAGCAGGGAAAATACTTTCCCAAGTTTTCGTTCCTGCGGGCGAACCTCAAACGCAACTAAAGGCTGATTTAACCGGCGAGTTTGCCATTCGGATTGTCCCTTTCGCCAGTCGCCCTGATGGCCGTACAGTCCGTACAATATATTATGCCTGCCCCAATCCTGCGTTGCCTGGTCTAAATAAATATCCCTTACGCCGGGAGTATAAAGCAGCGTCAGCCGGAGCGTATTATCGTTCGGCTTGTCGGATGCGATTTTGCAGTGCTGCAATACCGTCACACCATATTTGCCGTCTCTGTCGGTCAGGTCGAACCATTCATACGAAGGAACTTCATATTTATTCGGGTCGTTGTTGCTTCGCTCGATTGTGCCGAGGCCCTCGCTATATGTCGCCTTGCTGTTGGCAACGGTTAAGGGAAAGGCGGCCTTAAGCGCAAACTCGCTCGATTGCCAGTCTATCTCATCGGCGAACTCGACCCGCCTGCCCGCATCACCTGCGATGAGCATTATCTTCTGAGTGAATATCGAGTTTTGAGCCTGCCGTTTTATTTCCACCGCTACCCTCGCCGGCCCTTTTTCAACAACCCTGATTTCCGCTCGCCCATCGACATACGCATAAGGCGGCTTTGACTGGTCTGCCCAATCCATATCCCACGCCGGACTTCGCTGCGGATTTTCCTTCATAAATTCCAGCCGAAAAGAACCGGCCAGCAACTCTTTATTATTTTTTTTGTCAATTATGCTTGTTACATCGCCGCCGGCGTCTATCGATACCTTGTAAAATTCATTTTCGATTGCTTTTGCCGAAACTGCCAATCCCGTTTTTATTTCACAGGCCGACTTTGCAGGCCGAATATCGTAAACCGCAAAACCGACCGGCGGCATTTTCGCTAAGAACAAAACTTTTACCGAATTGCTCTGTGCCGAAGCAAGCTGCGAAGGAACTTCTTTGCCGTCAGGCCCGAATACCTGAACTGCTGGGATCTTTTCGGCAAAATCGACATTCGCTTCGACTACATC
>JAQTQF010000264.1 GCA_028712345.1 Phycisphaerae bacterium
ACAGCCTATTGTCCTCGGAGAAATCGAACAGCTCGAAAAACAGATATCACAAACCGTACAGAC
This sequence comes from Phycisphaerae bacterium, assembly GCA_028712345.1. GTDB lineage: Bacteria > Planctomycetota > Phycisphaerae > Sedimentisphaerales > UBA12454 > GWC2-45-44. The sequence goes on from JAQTQF010000264.1 coordinate 64, forward strand.
CGAATACACCTCAAAACAGCAGCTGCAGGAACTTGAAGATGTTAATACCCAACGAAGCGAACATATCGCCCAGCTTGAACAGGTCCTTGCCCAAAAGAAGACCGTCCTTTCGCAAAGCACGGGCGATCTTACAGAGCTGAAAGTCGCACTGGGACAGGCGCAAGAGCAGAAAAAAGCAACGGTACAGCGTATCACCAGTTTTGAAAATCAGATTCAAAACAGCAAAACCGCTCTTGCCTCAGCACAGAATAACATTGCCGTCTGCCGCGAGCAAACCGAGCAGTCGCAAAAAGACATACTTAATATCGAGACGGAAATATCAGAGCTGTTTACGCAAAAGGAAACAACTCGCAATCAGAGCGTAACCCTGCACGAGCAGGTCGAGGCGATGATTAAAGCCAGAAAAGAACTTGAAGAAGTTCTGAAACTTAAAAAGCAGACGCAGAGTCAACTTGACGAGCAGATTCATCAGGTAAAGCTTGAACTCAGTCAGCTTGAAGTCAAATCAGCCGACCTCATCCAGCGGGTTACCGAAGAGTTGCAAATGGACCTGGCAGCCGAATATGAAAATTACCTCGCCGAAGATGTCAACTGGGATTCGGTGAGAGATGAAATCGCCGATTTGCGGGGCAAGATTGAAAGACTCGGCAATGTCAATGTCGATGCTATTGAACAGCAGGAGGAACTTGAAAAGAGAAACGAGTTTTTAACGACTCAGATAGACGACCTTAACAACAGCAAAAATCAGCTCACCGGACTTATCAATCGTCTCAATAAAGAGTCATTGGACAAATTCGCCGCGACATTCGAACAGATAAGAACGAACTTCCAGGAAGTCTTCAGAAAACTGTTCGGCGGCGGCAAAGCCGACATTCTGCTCGAGCAACCCGAAGACATACTTGAAAGCGGAATTGAAATTGTGGCGCGTCCCCCCGGCAAAGAGACGAGAAGCATCAGCCTTTTAAGCGGCGGCGAGAAAACTATGACCGCTATCGCCCTGCTGTTTTCTATTTTCAAGACCAAACCTTCTCCGTTCTGCTTCCTTGATGAGGTGGATGCGGCACTGGACGAAGCAAACAACGAACGGTTTAATCTAATTGTGCAGGAGTTCAGGAAGGACTCACAATTTGTGATTATTACTCACGCCAAACGGACGATGAGTATCGCCGATATGCTTTTCGGCATTACTATGCAGCAGAAAGGTATCAGCAAGAAAATCAGCGTAACCTTCGATACATTTGAGTCGCCGCAGCAGGAAGAAATTGCGGTAGCGTAAGCAAAACGCTCGTCCGAAGAATCCGCTATATTCGATTGCAACACTGTCATTCCCGCAAAAGCGGGAATCCATTTCTTTGTCTTTCTGGATACCCGTTCCCCGATCAGGTCAAGGACAAGTTTCACGGGTATGACAAATTTCAAAGTTATAAATATTTATTATAAGATGTAATTTCTTCGGCGCTCTTGCGTATTTTATCCGGAACTTTTTCGTCCGCAGGCAAACCGGCGGAAATTATAAGCTCCAATCTTTTATTCTTTGGAACTCCGAGGATTTTCTTAACTTTTTTCTCGTTGAACCAGCCGAGTATGCATGTTCCAAGCCCCTGCTCAGCGGCCTGCAGGCAGAAGTGCTCCGCCGCGATCCCTATATCCATAAGACTGAAATTCTTTCTCTTGACTATGCTTCCAATCTTTGCGAGTAATTTTTGACGCTGAGAAACGATTAAAATCAGAACAGGCGCCTTAAATGCAAAATGATTAACATCCAATATGCCTTCAAATGCGGCCCTGGCGATGTCAGCTTTAAGCTTGGATTCATCGACTACAATAAATTTCCATGGTTGAGAATTGCAAGCGGATGGAGCAAGTCTGGCGGCCTCAATGCACCTGGTAATATCTTCACGCAAAATGAGAGTTTCGCTGTAATTTCTTACGCTATATCGTGTATTTGCCAATTCTAAAAAGTTCATATTCCGCCATTTTAAAAGGGACTGGTGCATCGCGGGTAAGTCTTTTGCAATTGTTATGGCATTAAGAAAATGCCGAAGGAGGGAATCGAACCCACACCCTGTTGCCAGGACGGGATTTTGAATCCAGCGCGTCTGCCAGTTCCGCCACTTCGGCAATAATAAGTCGTTGGTATTTAGCAACTATCTCAAAACACGAATTGTCATTTCAAACTTATACCCCTGTCATTCTGAGCGGAGCGAAGAATCTCGTTTTTGCTCCATTCAGACCCTTCATCCGCCTTCGGCGGGCTCAGGGTGACAATTTTGAGATGTCTATCATATACCAAATACTGACTCAATAATCAAGAAAAACTATATTTTCAGGGATCGCGACGACATCTTTTTTGTCCGGCCCGAGAATATCTTTAATCTCGCTGCTGTGCCTGCCAGCTATCGATTTCAGCTCGTCGCTGCCGAAATTCGTAACCGCCTTTGCTATGGTATTTAGCATTACGACATCGCCGCTCTTGAAATTGCCCGATACCGTCTTTATACCCCTCGGCAGCAGGGATTTTTTCTTCTTTACCGCCGCAGCCGCCCCCTCATCGATAATAATCGTACCAGCCGCCGTGCTGTTCAAAAGCCAGCGGAGACGATTGCTTAATTTTCTCTTAGGCATAAAAACCGTACCGATATCGTCGCCGGCAATTATTTTTGTAATAACCTTTTTCGCCCTGCCGTCTGCAAGAACAATTCGACAGCCCGCGTTTGCGGCAATCTGAGCAGCCGCTACTTTGCTCCTCATCCCGCCGGAAGCAAATTTACTTCCTCCAGCACCGGCGCTTTTTATAATCGCATCGGTAATCTCGTAAACAACTTTAACAGGTTTTGCACCGCTGAATTTGCGGGGGTCTTTATCATAGAGCCCGTCAATGTCGCTTAAAATTATTAATACCTCGGCATCGAGCTTGCTTGCGACCAGTGCGCTTAATTTATCGTTATCGCCGAACGCTGTACCGATTTCCGCAGTCGATATGCAA
>JAQTQF010000265.1 GCA_028712345.1 Phycisphaerae bacterium
GTCCGGCGAGTCCCTGTTCTTCCGTTCCGGTGAAACCTATAACATGTGCCCCGACAGAGCCAAGCGGATAAAATCTTTTCCATCTGCTTTCTATGCCGATACCGTAAATTTTGAGAATCTGTTTTCTTTGCTCGTCGCTGAGTTTTGCGTCTGTGAGTATAGCGGCGTAGCCCGGATTGCGGGATGTTAGGATTGCCCTGGATATTTCCGCAGCACTTATGCCGATGATTTCAGAAAGGCTGTCAGCGGTTTTGTTTAATTCGGTGATGACGCGAGGTTCAGCGAAAACCGTATCGACTTTATAACTTGCGGCCAGGATTTTGCCTCGGCAGTCGAGTATTGCGCCTCTGCGGGATTTTTCGAGAAAAGCGGATTTCTGCGACCTCTGTGAAGTTTGATAATAGTAATCGGCTTTGTAATATTGCAAATAGAAACAGCGGGCTGCCACCGCGAGAAAACCCGCGATGATGGCAAACAGCAGCGATAAGGCGAATCTATTCCGCATACACTCAACTATTGGATATTATTTTTTAAAGCTTCGGAAACAAAGCCGGGATTTATAAGCAGTTCGAGCTGAAGCTGTTTTTGCCATAGCTGTTGTTTGAGTCTTATCTGCTTTGCCTGACAGAGGCGAAATTGGTAGAAAGCACAGTTTTGGCTCCTTCGCAGATATGTTACCGACAGGAGAACAAAAGACAGGACAAGAACTATAAAAATGTAACGAAAAGCAGTCAAGGATATACAGTTACCAGTTATTAATTATCGGTTATCTGCAAACTGAAAAATAACAGCATTTATTTAGCCGGCAGTTTTATTTTTGTACCGACTACAAGGGTATCAGCATCGGTCAGCACGGCTTTATTAAGCTGAAGAATTTCTTTGTATCTGTTTCCGTCGCCAAGCTGCCGGGCGGCAATCTGCCAGAGACTGTCCGATTCCCGTATTGTGTAGAATTTAAACTGTTCTTTCGATGCCGATTTGGATTGCGTAACTTTTTCAAACAGACCCGTCTTCAGAAGGGCATCTGTCTGATTTTCCAGTGTGGGGATAATCAGTTTCTGGCCGACCTGGACAGAGTCTATTGATTCGAGCTTGTCTTTGTTGGCATTGAAAATCTTTTCAATGTTGATCAGCCTGTTGCCTTGTTCGGTTCCATAAAATTTCTGAGCGATTTTAGCCAGACTGTCTCCGGGAAGAACTTCGTAAACAGCCGATTGAACGGTATCATATTTTTCCTGAATTTTTACCTCAATAAGTTCTGTTTGGGCTGGTTCAGTGTCAATTACTTTGTTATTAACCGCTTCCTGAGCGGCCGGCAAAATCGTCTGATAGCGAATTTCGGTTGACTGAGTGTTCTGGTCGAGGTCGGGGGCCTCGGTTACAACTGTTATGACCGGCTTGGTATCTAATGTATTGGCTATGTTTCTGCTTTGTCCTACAAGAGCAGGGGGCTGATTTTTGTAATGGTTTATGTAGCCGGCAGTATCGGGGGCTGTTTTTGTCTTATTCAGAAACTCCGGCAGGCCGTTGATGACAAATGTGATTGCTACGATAAAGAGCAAAGCTAAAAGCAAACCAATTTTTGCGTCTGTAGTCATTGACGAAACTCCATTTCCAAAATACTAATTTTATAATATCTAAAGCCTGACGGCCATTCTTAATTTCGCACTTCTCGACCGGGGATTTTGCCGTATCTCGTCGAGCGAGGCGGTAACCGGTTTTTTTGTTGCTATCTCATAAATTCCGTCCTTTTTTTTTCGACGGAAATCATTTTTTACTATTCTGTCCTCAAGGCTGTGAAAGCTGATGACCGCGATTTTGCCGTCTTTACTAAGTAAATCCGGTGAAACGGCGAGAAACCTTTCGAGGTTCTCCAGTTCAGAATTCACCGCGATTCTCAGAGCCTGAAAAGTCTTCGTGGCCGGGTGAATTTTACTTCTTCTCGACAGCGGGTCGCATTTCAGCGCTCGGCATACAATATTAACAAGTTCAGCGGTAGTATCGATTTTTTTTCTGCTGCGGGCGGAAATAATGGAACGGGCAATCTTCCTTGACGCCCGTTCCTCACCAAATCGATATATCATGTCAGCCAATCCCTTTTCGTCTATGCTGTTTACTATATCAGCGGCTGTAACACTGAGCCTGTCATCCAGCCGCATATCAAGTTTCATATTCTCGTTAAAGCTCAACCCTCTGGCCGAATCGCTAAGCTGAACAGAGCAAATGCCCAAATCCGCAAAAACAAGGTCAACCTTTTCGATGTTGTTCTGTCGGAGTACTTCGGCTATGTTTGCGAAATTGTCCCGTACAAGCAGGACTTTACATTGCAAATCGTCTAAATTACGCTTTGCGGCATCCAAACTGTTCTGGTCGATATCCAGGCCGAGCAGGGTACCCTCTTTCGAGAGCGATTTTGCGAAAATTCTCGCATGTCCACCCAAGCCGATAGTGGCATCAACAACAACGGCATTTTTCTTGAGACTGATTCCGGCAGCAAATTCAGCAAGTACGGATATATGTTCTGCCGGCGTATTATTCACTTTTAAAAGTCCATCATAATTCACTGTTTAAATAATTACGGTTCAGCTTACAGCCATTTTTGACTCTTGCTCGGCAAGGGCTCTGGCAATAGGCGAGAACTCGACATCGATAAAGCAGCGGTGGAGTTTGCGGAGGCTTTCGAGTCTTTCCGAAAGGATGCCCATTGAGTCAAATGTCTGCTCATCGGTTGTTCTGCTACCATTGAGGCTGTCAAGCACTACTTCGCAGTGGTCTAATTCTGTTCTGTACATAAGCCTTCTCCTTAAAGCTTGCAGTTATATTATATATATTTTAGATTTCTTTACTTTGTTTTTGTAATACCGATTGCCTGGCCTGCATAGTCTGCTGCTGGAATTTGCGGAAATTGTCCGAGATGTATTTGTCCCAGTCCTCGCTGTTCCATAATTCAATATGATCGCGAACACCTGCGAGCGTCAGATTGTTTTGCAGGTTAGCGCGTTTTCTTATATTTTCCGCAATCAGCAATCTGCCTTGCCGATC
>JAQTQF010000266.1 GCA_028712345.1 Phycisphaerae bacterium
CCCAATAATAAAATTGTGAACGATTTTTACAGTGCGATTACGATAAATTGATGAGGTGTTTCATTTTCCCTTCCTCCTAAAAAATCCTCTTCCCTTTAAACAGGTATGATACTAAATTTATCGGGATTGTCAATGACAAAATAGGTATTATAGAACAAAGAAAACCAGTAAAATCTGCGAAATCAGCGTCGGAAAACAGCTATCAGAAGTCAGATGTCAGAAATCGGTTTTAATATTCTGCCGCAATTCTACGGGTTTCAACCCGTAGATGAAGTTATCCGCCAAAGGTGGACAGGCAATGCCTGTTGCGGTAAATCCCACGGGTTTTAACCCGTGGAAATTTAGTCTGAAATCTAAAGTCTGAAGTCTTTTTCCTTTGTGCCTTCGTGGCTAAAGTAAAAGCGATGCAATTGAAATTGAAGTTCACAACGACCTTGAGGACTGCAATTCTCTGCGCTGAATTTTAAGGAACTTTGATTTTACTTATTAATCAGGTTATACAATTTATCTGCCAGTTGCGAGTCCAGGGTCTTTAAAATTTTGTATTCTTCAATAGCAGAGGCCTTGTCGCCGACCGCAAGATAGGCAGCGCCAAGATTGCCGTGTGCCGAGGCCAAATCTGGCTTGATTTTCACGGCCCGTTTACAAGCTTCTATCGCATACTTATAGAGGCCAAGTTTGCCGTAGATATTACCAAGATTAGAGTACGCATCGGCATAATCGGGCTTGATCCTGATGGCCTGCTTATAGGCTGCTATCGCATCCTGATAACGGCCAAGACTTTTGCAGGAAACGCCAAGATTATTGTATGCCTCGGCATAATCCGGGTCGATTATGACGGCCTGTTTATAGGCTTCTGCCGCGTCCTGATAATGGCCGAGACTGAGGCAGGAATTGCCAAGGTTATAATACGCAATATAGTTGTTTTGCGTTACCTCGACAGCACGGGAAAAGAGGGAGTTGCTGTTTTTCCAGTAGCTTACCTGTCCGTATGCGGATATTCCCATAGCCGTGAGCACAATTGCCGAGGCCACAGCGAGAACTATTTTTCGATGCCGCCATTTTGAGAGCAGTTCGGGCAGCCCCCAGGCAATTATAATAAACAAGCCTATATATGAAATATAGGTGTAACGGTCGGCATAGGCCTGTGCGCCGCTTTGAATGATGCCTATGACAGGAACAAGTGTTCCAAGAAACCAGAACCAGCCGGTGAACAAATACTTTTGTTTTCGTCCGAATCGAATAGTCAAAACAAATACAACCGTCAGCAGCAGAAGACAAACCGCAACCTGCCATGATTGAATTGTGCGGGCATCATAAGGATAAAATACCGCAAGGTCCCGAGGCCAGAACATCCTGCCAACATATTTTGAATAAGACAAAACAGCGTTGGCAACTCTGCTCTGCAAGGCAAGAGCATTAACATCCGCCACGGCGCCGCAGCCTTTTTGCACCAGAAATGTAATTATACTTGAGACAACGGAAACAGCAAAAAAAGGGACTTTTTCGAGAACAAGAAAACTAAAAGCCTTTTGGGATATATTCGTTTTTTTCTTTTCGACGGCTCGGAACCTGCCCAGCGGCCAATAGTCGAGAAGCAAAAGCAAAAACGGCAGCGTAACAATCATTGGTTTAGCCAAAAGACCTAAGACAAACGGCAGAATTGTCAGTAAGTACCAAACTATGTTTCGCTTTCTGATATAACTGACATAGGCAGCCAATGTAAGCAGAAGGAACAATGTACTTAATACATCCTTGCGCTCTATGATCCATGCGACCGATTCGACATGCATAGGATGAAGGGCAAAAGCGGCGGCAACAAATGCGCTAGGCCAAAGAGAGCTGGTCATTTTTTTGAGAACCCCGAAAAGTAGCAAGGTGTTTGCAATATGCAGGAGCATATTCACAAGATGCATCAGGCCGGGATTGGCACCGAACAACTGGTAATCAAGCATAAAAGAAAGCCAGGTCAGCGGAAGCCAGTTTCCTACATGCGGAGTGGTAAACGCCCAGGCAATACTTTCATTGGTCAGTCCATTTACAACATGCGGATTTTCATATACATAGAGATCGTCATCACAATTGATAAAATCGAAATTGCGCACCTGCCAGAAGACCAGCAGAGTACTTACCGCCAAGGCAAAATAAACAAAAATAATTATATTTTTCTTCGCAAATTTCGACATATCGTCAGTGTAATAATGCCGGCACTTGCCGTCAAGAAGTAAAAAATCCGGCAGCAAGACGAGAAGAACTTTTAGTATTTGGTATATGGCATTTCGTGGTTATTCTCTAAATTACGCCGTCAAGAATGGATGGATTATCCTCAACCATCATTGATTCACGAATGATTATACTATCGTTGTGGAAGTTGCCTCGAATATTTTTACTCCGCCGCGGGCAAGCTGAACTATAAGCCCTTTGGCCGGTTCGAGACCAATGCAATTGCCCGTAAATTTTCTGCCGTTATGCTCAATTGTAATATGCTTCGACAGGAGCATACTTCTGTCGTTCCATTTTTCAACTATTTCGTCAGGGTTATTTAATGCGGCGGCAAGACAGCCGTCCAGATTTACAAGCAGCCTTTTTGCAATACTGTTTCTATCGCAGATGGATTTGCTTTGAATATCTATGCTTGTCGCAATTGATGTCAGTTCGCCTGAAAAGTCATTCTGACTTTGATGACAGTTTATTCCAATGCCCAATATGTAGAATTTCTGCTTGGCGTGTGTAACGGCTTCGGTGAGAATTCCCGCAACTTTTCTATCATTCAGCAGAATATCATTCGGCCATTTTATTTTCGCCTCCGACCTGCCGCATCGTCCGATTGTCTCAGCGGCGGCAACAGCGCTGGCGATAGTAATCATATGGCCGGATAGACCGTTATCGCAAAGCAGAATAGAGCAGAGAATGCTTTTGGCCGGCTGGCTGAGCCATTTATTTGCTCTTCTTCCCCTGCCGGCAGTCTGCTGCTCGGCAAAAACGGCAAGACCGTCATTTTTTCTGCCGCCCTTTGCGTATTCAGAGACGATGTCAT